>JAAYQB010000031.1 GCA_012519525.1 Bacteroidales bacterium
GAAGGCTGAGTTAGACAAAAATACACTTACTTATAGCTATTCATTTGGCTATAAGCAAGAACTTGGAATGTATGTCAATATTTCTATGCAAGCCAATGGAAGTGCCGTAAAATAAAAATTTAAGATAGAATGAACACATTTAAAAGTTTAGAAGAGGCTGATTTAAAAGGCAAAATAGTTTTAGTGCGTGTTGACCATAATGTGGTAAAAAAAGGAATTATTCACGATCCGTACCGCATTGATGCCACGATAGGAACGCTTTTTTATATCCTTGCAAAAGGAGGAAAATTTATCTTAATGACGCATGTCGGACGTCCCAAAGATAAAAAAACAGGCAGCATTGCGATTGATGAAGGCACTTCCGTATTGCCTATAGTTCGTTATTTAGAATCGAAACTACATATTCGATTGGGTGTTCCTAATTTTGAAGCTATTGATAATAAAGGTTATTCAGGCATTGCAGCATCTATTAATTATATGATTAAAGATTTGAAAGAAAATAAAATCGACGGCATTTATCTTCCCAACACACGATGGTTTTCGGGAGAAGAAGCAAAAGGAGAGGAGCAAGAAAAATTTGCATCTCAATTAGCGAGTTTAGCCGATGTGTTTGTCAACGATGCTTTTGGCTCATGGCAAGCCCATGCTTCTACAGCCGGAGTAACCCGATATTTGCCTTCTTATGCCGGTTTTTTAATGCAAAAAGAACTGAAAAATCTCGATAAAACTTTTAATCCGCAACATCCTTTTGTTGCCGTAGTTGCCGGAAATAAATTCAATACAAAAATAGATTCTCTCACAGCCTTGTTAAAAACGGCTGATTATTTAGTCTTGGGTGGCGTTATTTATAATGCTTATCTATGTGCTAAATACGGCATTTGTATTAAAGGAATAGAAGAAGAAGATATTTTACAGGCAAAACAATTTGTTGAAACATGCCGACAATATCCCGAAAAGCTTATCGAAATGCCTTATATCATTGAATCCGATATTGTAGAAGATAAAAAAGAAGGAAGTTATCGTGTAAGAGATATTCGCCGATTAAAACGAGGCGATAGCCTTAATTATGTGTTAGACGTTGACGGAAAATCGTTTGAAGAAAAGCAGGTACTTGCTGTTTTTTCTCAGGCGAAGACGATTTTTGTGAATGCAGTGATGGGTTATATGCCTCATTTTGATGAAGGAACCATTGCTTTATATGCGCTGATAGATAAAAATAAAGAGGCAGTAAAACTCTATGGCGGTGGCGATACCATGCAAGAATTAAAACGCTTATTGCCGGGATTGTATCTTGCAGCACTTGATAATCCGAAATATTATATTTTTACGGGTGGGGGTGCTGTTTTAAAAGCTATTCAAGAAGGTTCTTATATGGGCTTAGAACCGGTTAAAGCATTGTGTAATAAGTAAAAGCTTTTATCTCATTTTTTTTAACTCTTTGATTTCATCACGCAAACGAGCAGCTTCGAGAAAATCCAATGCTTTGACGGCTGTTTCCATTGCTTTTTCTTTCGATTTAATCAAATTGTTGATTTCTTTTGTCGATAGGTATTTGGTATTCGGTTCTTCAGCAGCTATTTGTGTGTTGTTAGTGCCTTCTGTAGCATAAGTTTTGACATTGTCTTTGCTTTGCAAGGATTTGCGTGAACGCTGTATGGTAGTAGGCGAAATATTGTGTTTTATGTTATAAGCGATTTGTTTTTCACGTCTTCTATTGGTTTCGTCGATTGTTTTTTGCATTGATTGCGTAATGGTATCGGCATAAAAAATAACCCTTCCATTTACATTGCGAGCAGCTCTGCCGGCAGTTTGTGTTAACGAGCGTTCCGAACGTAAAAAACCTTCTTTATCGGCATCTAATATAGCTACTAAGGAAACTTCCGGCAAATCGAGTCCCTCTCTTAATAAGTTAACGCCAACTATCACATCTATAATTCCTTCCCGTAAACAATCAAGTATTTCAACACGTTCAAGAGTTTCAACATCGGAATGTATGTATTGAGTTTTTATATCAATACGTTTTAAGTATTTTGTCAATTCTTCCGCCATACGTTTGGTGAGTGTTGTTACCAAAACTCGTTCGCCCTGTGCTACGGTTTTATCTATTTCTTCCAATAAATCATCTACTTGATTAGTGCAAGGTCTTATTTCTATAATAGGGTCTAATAAGCCCGTCGGTCTTACAATTTGTTCCACAATAGCACCTTCGGAAGCATTGAGTTCAAAATCGGCAGGGGTAGCCGATATGTAAATGGTTTGTCCAATGATAGATTGAAATTCATCGAAACGCAAAGGTCTGTTATCCAACGCTGCCGGCAAACGAAAGCCGTAGTTCACCAAATTTAATTTTCTCGAACGGTCGCCTTCATACATGCCTCTGATTTGCGGAATAGTAACATGACTCTCGTCAATGACAAGTAGGAAATCTTTTGGAAAATAATCCAATAAACAAAAAGGACGCATGCCCGCTTGTCGTCTGTCAAAATAACGAGAGTAATTTTCGATGCCCGAACAATAACCCAATTCTTTTATCATTTCTATATCATAAATTACTCTGTCTTCAAGTCGTTTGGCTTCCAAATGTTTGTCAATGCTTTTAAAGTAATTTTTTTGTAACTCTAAATCTATTTGTATTTCTCTAATTGCTTCATGAATAATATCTTGAGAAGTAACAAAAATATTGGCAGGATAAATGGTCAGCTCATTTAAACTTTCTATTCGATGTCCATTGAGAGGGTCAATAGCTTCAATGCTTTCAATCGTATCGCCCCAGAAAGTCAAACGATAAGCAACTTCGCCGTGAGCGGGAAAAATATCTACAATATCGCCTTTTACACGAAATTTAGCCCTCGCTATAACTTCTTCCGTTCGAGAATACAAACTGCTTACAAGTTGGTGTAGCAATTGATTCCGACTTATTGTAAAGCCTTGATGCAAATGTATGGTGTTTTTTGCAAACTCTTCGGGATTTCCTATTCCATAAATACAAGAAACGGAAGATACTACTATAATGTCTTTTCTGCCTGAGAGTAGGGAAGAAGTGGTGCTTAATCTTAGCCTTTCAATTTCTTCGTTGATAGAAAGGTCTTTCTCAATGTATGTATTGGTGCTGGGAATATAAGCCTCCGGTTGATAATAATCGTAATAAGAGACAAAGTATTCTACTGCATTATGGGGAAAAAATTCTTTAAACTCGCTATATAATTGAGCTGCTAATGTTTTATTGTGGCTTATAACCAATGCCGGACGCTTTATTTCTTGCAATACATTGGCAATGGTAAATGTTTTTCCCGAACCTGTTACTCCTAAGAGCGTCTGATTTTTAACTCCCTGATTCAATGATTTTACAAGCTGTTCTATAGCTTCCGGCTGGTCGCCCGAAGGTGAAAAGGGTGCTTGTAATTGAAAATCCATAGAGCATGTGGTTGTTGTAAATTGAAATGAAAAAAACAGCAGTTATTTTATCGTAATCTATCCGCTTCTCTTACTTTTTTTTCGTCTTTCTTAATGAATTTATTAGCAAGGAACAGCAATCCAAGTGAAGCTATTGATAAAATAGTCCACAGACTATAAACCAATTGACTGTCTTTTAATAAATATAGCTTGCCGAATAAATTATCGGGATAAACATAAAGTATGAGTATCAACAATATAAAATTAATAACGATACCTGCTATACACATTTTTGATTGTGTTGCTCGATTTTTATAAAAGAAAATAGTTATAAAACTTAAAGCTGCAAGTATAATTTGCATTACACCAATGTAGTAGGTTGGAAATATAACATCACCATTTTCAATGTTGAGTCGCAAAGACCATGATGTAAATAAGTACTGGGCGTTGTCGGTTGTAATGGTTGCAATAGGCATAAAAACGGCTATAATTAAACAAATAGCTGCTAATAAAAGTAATAAGGATTGAATGCGTTGTATCATAATATAAATAATTATTTAGTTAATTCTTTGAAATTTTAAGTGTTAAAATAGTTCCAGTTGATTTTTAAGTACGGAATCACCGTTGTTTTTTTTCGTCTGCATGTATTTCAGATTCAAATCAATGGACTCTTTAATGAATCTGTTGACCGTCATGTGGTTTTCTTTTGCACATTTTTCAATAGCTCGTCTTTTTTCAGCCGAGACTTTAAATGTATAATGATAAGTCCATTTATTTGTGTTTTTATCTTTTTGCATATACTTATTCTTTTTCTTTAACTACTTGTGCTAAAAAATCTCCTTCGGCTACCACTTTTTGATTGACGTATGCTTTTCCTTTCATGTGTGCCAATCCTCTGCGAATGGGTTCTAATAAAATCATTTCATAAACTACCGTATCGCCCGGAGAGACTTTAGCACGAAACTTCACTTTATCCATGCTTAGGAAAAAAGTAAGGTAATTTTCAGGGTCGGGAACTTGATTAAGTACTAAGATACCACCCGTTTGTGCCATACCTTCTACAAGTAAAACTCCCGGCATAACAGGCTCTTGAGGAAAATGTCCGTTGAAAAACTCTTCGTTAATAGTAGCATTTTTAATGCCCACCACACGTTCGTTCGTTAGTTCTATGATTTTGTCTACCAATAGAAACGGAAAACGATGTGGAAGTTTTTGTTTGATTTCTACACTGTTGAAAATAGGCGGTTTGTTAACGTCAAAAACTACTTTTCGTTGCTCTTCTTTTATTTTGTTGACCATCATAAGAGCAAAAGCAGTATTGGTAGCATGACCGGGATATTTAGCAATAATATGTGCTTTTAAACCATAGCCTATTAAGTTTAAATCGCCGATTAAATCCAATAATTTATGGCGGGCAACTTCATTGTCAAAATGTAAACTTATGTTGTTTAATATTCCTGTGTTTTCAACTTTAATATCGTGACGATTGAAAAAAGTAGCAATTTGTTGTAATTCTTTATCCTCTAAAATGTTGTTTACATATACAATAGCATTTTCCACATCGCCGCCTTTAATCATATTGGCGTTGATGAGAGGTAGAATTTCATGTAAAAAACAAAAAGTACGTGCCGGAGCTATTTCTTTGGCAAAATCGCTTATGTTATTCAATTCGGCATGTTGCATTCCCAATACTTTTGTTTTATAATCTACTAAAACAGAGACTTTAAAAGATTCGGAAGGGATAGCCATGATTTCGATATCACTATTGGAATCTTTCCATGTGATAACTTCTTTCAGTTCAAATATGTTTTTATCAGCATCTTGTTCTACAATGCCTGCTTGCTGAAATAATTTAACATACTCAATAGAACTTCCGTCAACAATAGGTACTTCTTCGTTGTCTATTTCTATTAATACATTATCAATTGCTAAACCTGCAAGCGCTGCCATTACATGCTCAATTGTTCTGACAACGGCACCGTTTTTATTGCTAATTACAGTACCTCGAATTGCTTCTACTACTGATTCAGCAGAAGCAGGAATAAGGTTATTCTCTTCTAAATCAGTACGTTTAAAAACTATTCCATGATTGATGTCGGCGGGATGAAAAGTAATGCTAACATCTTTACCTTTGTGTAATCCTTTGCCTTTTAGGCTACAAATTTTTTTTAGTGTATGTTGTTTACCCATTTTAAAATAATAATTAAAGTAAGTTTACAAAAGTATAAAAAATACATACTACTTTTTTGTTAACTTCTATAGATTTATGAAAAATCTTACAGTAATAGGAGAATTAACACTTATATTTTATTATGCTAAGCATAAAAATTAACTCTTGTAGATAGTAAAGATAAAGTAATTTATAGTATTTTTGCAAATCAAATACAATATAAAGAATGAAAGTACATAAAATATCAAATAAGCGTTTGAATTTATCAACAATCGATAAAATAATAAATGAAAATTATTCCTTGGCATTATCTTCCGATGCTGTTAAAAGAATAGAAAAATGTCGTAAGTATTTAGACGATAAGATTAAAGCACAAAAGCAACCTATCTATGGTGTTACTACCGGTTTCGGTTCTTTGTGTAATACCAATATTTCGGAAAAAGACTTGGGTAAGCTACAAGAAAACCTTATGATTTCTCATGCTTGCGGAGTGGGAGAGGAAATTTCTCAAGAAATTGTCCGCCTGATGATTTTACTAAAGATTCAATCTTTATCTTACGGTCATTCGGGTGTGCAATTGTCGACAGTACAGCGACTGATAGATATGTATAATAATGAAATCTATCCCATTGTTTACGAGCAAGGTTCTTTAGGTGCGTCGGGCGATTTGGTTCCTTTGGCACATCTTTGTTTGCCTTTGATTGGATTAGGAGAAGTGTATTATAAAGGCGAAAGATTGACGGGAAAAGAACTCAATCGGAAGATGAAATGGAAGCCGATTTCATTGAAATCAAAAGAAGGCTTAGCTTTATTGAACGGCACCCAATTTATGTCCGCTCATTCGGTTGCCGCATTGTTGAAAGCAAGGCGTTTGTCTTGTCTTGCCGATTTAATAGGAAGTATGTCATTGGATGCTTTTAACGGCAGATTAGAGCCTTTTTTGACCGAAGTACATGCCATTCGACCACATGCCGGACAATTAGAAACGGCAAATAATATTTTAAGTTTTTTAGAAGGTTCTGAAATTAGTCTGCAAGATAAAACGCATGTGCAAGATCCTTATTCCTTTAGATGTATGCCGCAAGTACATGGTGCCACTAAAGATACTATTAATTATGTTGAATTTGTAATAGAAACGGAAATTAATTCCGTTACCGATAATCCGACTGTTTTCCCTGATGAAGATTTAGTGATTTCAGCCGGTAATTTCCATGGGCAACCTATCGCTTTAGCAATGGATTTTTTAGCTATTGCCTTAGCAGAATTGGGAAATATATCCGAAAGAAGAACTTATCAATTGATTGATGCTAAGAGAGATTTACCTTCTTTTTTAGTGAAAAATCCGGGTTTGAACTCAGGTTTTATGATACCTCAATATGCAGCTGCCGCCATTGTTAATCAAAACAAGCTGTTGGCTAATCCTTGTTCGACCGATTCTATTGTTTCGTCGCAAGGACAAGAAGACCACGTGAGTATGGGAGCAAATGCAGCTGTTAAATGCTTAAAAGTAGTCGAAAATTTAGAAAAAATACTTGCTATTGAGTTGTTTAATGCAGCACAGGCTTTAGAGTTTAGAAAACCTTTGCGAACATCGCCACAAATAGAAGAAATATTGCTTTCTTATCGTGAAAATGTTCCATTTATCGAAAATGATGCTACTATGTATGACAAAATGCAAGAAAGTATAGCCTTTATAAAGGCTTTAGAAATGCTTTTTCAGTTTGAATAAGGGGTAAAATAAAAATTATTTCACTGAATAATAGGTAATTAAAAAAAAGTTTAAAAAAAAGATGTTTTTTTTAAAAAAAATTGTATTTTTGCATTTGTAATTCTAATTAAAAAGTATATAGGAACAATTTTATTTTTTTCCGAAATCAAATAAAATCAAAAATCTAACAAGGTTTATTATGAAGAATAAATTGTTTCAAAACAGCGATGAGTATCTTGTCTCTCAGTATATCAATGGAGAAGAATCAGCTTTAGAAACTTTAATCAATCGTTATCAACAAAAAGTATTTTCTTATATTTTGATGGTTGTACGAGATAAAGAAACAGCTGAAGATCTTTTTCAAGATACTTTTATTAAAGTAATCAACACCTTACGAGTAGGAAATTATCGAGAAGAAGGAAAATTCAATCAATGGATTATGCGTATTACACGCAATTTGATAATAGATCATTTCCGAAAAAGTCAAAAAATGTCTTTTGTTGATAATAATAACAACGAAGGCGGAAGTTTTATCGACAATTTTTCAGAGCCTACCCACTCGATAGAACAAATAATGATTACGAAGCAAATTCATGAATCATTACGTTCTTTGATTACCCTTTTGCCTGAAAAACAACAAGAAGTTTTAATGTTGCGATTGTACCAAGATATGAGTTTCAAAGAGATAGCTCTGCAAACAAATGTTAGTATTAATACTGCATTAGGACGTATGCGATATGCCATTTTGAATTTAAGAAAAATGGTAGAGGACAATAATATCATTTTAACCTACTAACTACTTTTAGAAATAGAAAAACATAAAAATTCTTTTAATACTTAAAAGAATTTTTATTGAATTATTTAATAATAACACATTGACTTTAAGTGCTTGAATGCAAAAATAATAGAATTTATCTTTTTTTTATAAAAATATTACATATAAATAATTGATTCATATTAAATAAAATTGTATTTTTGCACCCAATTTTTTTAAGAATCTTAATATTAAGGAATAATGAAATCGGAATTGATGCAGTTCGCTGAAGAACAATTAGTTGAAAAGAAAAATCACCCTGATTTTAAAGCAGGAGATACCGTTACGGTAAACTATAGAATTGTAGAAGGTGCTAAAGAAAGAATACAATCTTATCAAGGAGTCGTTATACAACGAGCAGGAACAGCTGCTACGGAAACATTTACCGTTAGAAAAATTTCGGGTGGTATTGGTGTCGAAAGAATATTCCCTGTTAACTCTCCTTTCATTGATAACATTGTCGTAAATAAAAGGGGAGTAGTGAGAAGAGCTAGAATATTCTATCAAAGAGCATTAACAGGTAAAAAAGCTCGTATTAAAGAAAGAAGAAATTAATATTTCTTTATTTAAAAAGATTATCATTATGGCTACAACAGCGGATTTTAGAAATGGTTTATGCATCGAAATGAATGGCGAAGTATGGAGCATTACCGAATTTTTACATGTTAAGCCGGGTAAAGGTGCTGCATTTGTTCGTACTAAATTGAAAAATCTTCGTAATGGACGACAATTAGAACATACCTTTCCTTCCGGTGTGAAAATAGATTTAGCAAGAGTTGAAAGAAGACCTTATCAGTTTTTGTATAAAGAAGGAGCTGATACTTATCATTTTATGCATTCGGAAACATTTGAACAATTAGCAATCGAAGAATCATTGATTTCTAATTCGGGCTTATTAAAAGAAGGACAAGATGTTGAAATTATGTATCATGTAGATAGTGATTCTCCTCTTACATGCGAACTTCCGGCATTTGTTGACTTGTTAATAACATATACGGAGCCGGGCGTAAAAGGAGATACTGCAACCAATGCGTTAAAAAGAGCAATTGTAGAAACAGGAGCAGAAGTAATGGTGCCTCTTTTTATTGAAGAAGGAGAAAAAATAAAAGTAGATACACGTACTAATCGTTACTCAGAACGTGTTAAATAAATAGAATAAATAATATGAAATTTACTCATCCGTTATCAATAGACGATTTACTTCAAATCATAGGCAGCAAAATAAAAGTTATTGGCGATAAAGATGCGAAAGTTACCGGTATTAATGAAATACACGGTGTAGAAAAAGGCGATATTACTTTTGTAGACCATCCTAAATATTATGAAAAAGCACTTAAATGCGATGCTGATTTTGTGCTTATTGATATAGAACCGGAAGAAACTTACGGAAAAACATTACTTATATCCGATGATCCTTTTAGAGACTATGTTAAATTAGTAAAGCATTTTAGAATATTTATAGCTCAAGATAGTTTTATTCATCCGGAAGCTGAAATAGGAGAGGGAACTGTTTTACAACCGGGTGTTTTTGTGGGACGTAATGTTAAAATCGGTAAAAATTGTATTATTCATTCCAACGTAAGTATTTATGACCATACTACTATTGGTGATAATGTTATTATTCAATCAAATAGCGTTATTGGAGGAGAAGCATTTTACTTTAAACGCCGTCCTGATTGTTGGGATAAATTAGAGTCCTGCGGTTCTACTTATATTGGGAATAATGTAGAAATAGGAGCTTTATGTGCTATAGATAAAGGAGTTTCGTCCGTAACATACATTGGCGACGGAACAAAAATGGATAATCACATACAGATAGGACATGATACAAGAATAGGAAAGAATGTTCTTATAGGAGCGCATTCTGCTATTGCCGGAGTCGTTGTTATTGAAGATAACTGCTTGATATGGTCTAAAGTATCTATTAATAAAGATTTAGTTGTAGCTCGCGGTACGACCATTTTAGCTACCTCTGCAATCGCTAAGAGTACTAAACCTAATGAAGTACTTTTCGGAGCTCCTGCTATTGATTTTCGTAAAAAATGGAGAGAAATGGCAGCTGTACGCATGCTTCCCGATATTCTTGATGATTTAATAGAAGTTAAATCAAATATGAAATAAAAAAAGACGGTTTTTATAGCCGTCTTTTTTTTATCTAAAACTTATTCAAATGGTAATCCACCAAAGCATCAATAGGATAACGTACTATATTATTGACAAATAAGTTTCTTTTACTTCCTATATCTTTTAAAATATCACTTAAAAGAGCAGCTATCGAACCCACAAAATTAATAGGATAAGATTTGCTTTCGGGATAAGGTAGAATAAACTCGTCAAAAAACGAATTAAATGAATGATGAACAATATTATACATGCTTTGCTCTTCTATATTATCTATTACAAATGAAGCAAAACTGGCAATAAAAACACCGGGTTTTTCTTTTTGATAAATATGATTTAAGATATCTAAAGCGGTTAGCTGATACTTTTTATTAAAAGCCTCTAAAAGATGACTCGGCAACTTATTTTTTAACAATAATTGTAAAAATTCTTTTCCTATATGTGTTCCACTACCTTCATCACCTAAAATGTATCCTAAAGACGGAAGTGTTTTCACTATGTTTTTACCGTCATAAACACATGAATTAGAACCTGTTCCAAGTATACATGCAATTCCAACATCGTCGCCACAGCAAGCTATTGCCGAAGCCAGTACATCATGATCCACAATAATGGCTGCATTTTGAAATATCATTTTTAATACGGAAGCAATGATTTCTTTTTTACTATCGTTTGAACAACCGGCACCATAAAAATAAATAGACGACACTTTATCTAAAGTAACAGATTGTAAAACAGCAGGTACTACTAATTGTTCTATCACGGCAATAATTTCATCTTTACTTACATGAAAAGGATTGAGTCCTTTAGTATCTACTTGAGTAATAATAATTTTTAGGGTAGGGGATACCAATCTCCAATTGGTAGAAGTGGATCCGCTTTCAGCAAGTAATATCATATTTTTTTATTTACAAAATTACACTATTGTTTTTTATTTTTGAAAGTATTAATATTAATTTTTTTAAGATTGTATAAAAACCATGTAAATTACTATGTAAATAAACCTAAACGAAGTATGTAAACTTAATGTAAATAATAACGATTTATGTAAATCTGCAATGTAAAACACAATGTAAATCGAAATTTATTTGAAAATATCCTTAAAAAACAAGCGAAAATATATCTATAGTTATGTAATACAGTTTATTATGTAGTATAATTAAAGTATGGATGTAATATAAATATGTAAATTTTAAGTAAATCTACATTATTGATTTGTTTATTATTTAAACATCTATTATTTAGGTTATTTCATTTATTATTTAAAGCTATAGTTTAAAGGTGATTTGTAAATTTAAAATATTTTAATGTAAATTGTTAAAGTTTGAAAATGGTATTATTTTTATTGTTATTTTTGCAGCAAGTTGTAAACCGTTATGTAAATTAAAAATGAGAGAAAGAATATTAAAAATTTTAGAAGAGAAGGATTTAAATCAAGCACAGTTTGCCGAGATAATTGGAGTGAATCCTTCCAGTATTAGTCATATTATGAATGGCAGAGATAAATTCAGTCAAACCGTTGCCTCTAATACTTTATTGAGCTTTCCTGAAATCAATCCGATGTGGTTTTTAAAAGGTGAAGGCGAAATGTATAAAATATCGCCTGAAAATAAACGGTTTCAAAAGGAAGATAATAATTTATTATTCAGCGAGATAGAGGAAGAAGAGAAATCTTTCAATCTTAATGAAAATGCTGAAAACGAGATAAATAAAAATAATACAAGAATGCAAAGAGAATCGAATATTCGCCCCTCAAGCGATAGGGAACAGGAAATAATCGATTCTAAGAGCAGTCAAATTTCCTCTTCTTCCATAGCTAAAGCAAATAACAAAAAAATAGAGAAAATAGTTTTTTTCTATTCGGACCAAACATTTGAAGAATATTATCCAAAACAATAATCTTTTATAGGTTCGTAAGTACTTCTATTTAAAATAGCATTTGCTATAAAAGTTGTTTTTTGCAAAAAAATGCAGATAGTATGGAAGTAAAAGTGTATTTTTGTAAAAAAATATACTTTATAAATAATACCTTATGGATAAGCGACAACGCAGTCAAAATGTGGATTTAATTTACGGAATACGTCCTGTTATAGAGGCCATTAATGAAAATAAGGATATTGATAAGATTTTATTGCAAAAAGGTGCTAGGAGTGAGATTTTTCGTGAATTATTTCAATTAATACGCCAACATCACATTCCTTTTCAATATGTGCCTGTAGAACGACTGAATCGTTATACGAAAGGTAATCATCAGGGAGTTGTATGTTTCATGTCCTCTGTCGTTTATCAAAGTATTTATGATATTATTCCTAAAGTTTATGAGGAAGGTAAAACGCCTTTTTTATTGTATTTAGACAAAATTACCGATGTGCGAAATGTGGGAGCTATTGCCAGAAGTGCCGAATGTGCCGGCATTGATGCTATTGTTGTTCCGTCTAAAAATACCGCTCAATTAAATGAAGATGCTGTTAAAACTTCTGCCGGTGCTTTGCATAAACTACCGATATGTCGCCACGAAAATGCCAAAGACGTATTGAGTTATATCAAACAATGCGGTATTGCATTGATAGGTTGTACCGAAAAAGCAAAAAAAATGTATTACGAACAAGATTACAAAGAACCTATTTGTTTGATTGTGGGAAATGAAGGCGAAGGTATTTCCCCTGAAATCTTATCGCTGTGCGATAGAAACGTACGTATTCCGATGTTAGGAAGTCTTTCATCATTAAATGTTTCGGTGGCAACAGGAATCATACTTTTTGAAGTTGTCAGACAACGATTACAAGCTGATATATTTTAACAAAACGATGTTTAAAAAAAAAACAAAGAAAAGGGAAAAAAAACAATAAAAAAAAATACTTTTGTAACAATAAATTTGAAGTAGTATGAAAAAAATTAGTAGTCTATTGTTAATTGGCATAATATTCACGCAAACAGTTTTTTCTCAAGCAGAAAAGAGACCACGTTTAGTAGAAGTAAGTTTTTTTGGTGGACCTACCATTATGTGGGCAAGTACTAAAACACCGGATTATAAAAGAAAAGGAGCAAGAATAGGGGGTGTTTATGGTGCAGGAATTGATATTAATTTAGCACAACCACTGCAAAATTACTATTTTACAACAGGAATTACTGCTCGACACATACGTTCTACTTTATCATTTCCCGACAATTATCATGTGCCTTATAGCGATAAAATATTAGATTCCTCTATCGTTAAAGCCACTTATAATGCGGTTTATGTAACTATTCCCACTGCTATTAAGTTAAAAACGGATCCCTTTGGTCGGTTTATTATTTATGGCACAGTCGGTTTGGATCATGGATTTTGTGTTTCATCGAAAAATAAAGATGAAGTAACTAACAAAGCAAAAGTTGAAACTTATAAAAAGGTGGATATGTATAAAAAGACACTCTTTTTTAGAGAGGCTCTGATTGCGAGTGTAGGCTTCGACTTTATAATAAAGGGAAATACAAAAGCTACTTTTGCATTCGTATTTAATAATGCGTTTACTAACTCATATCGTAAGACTTATACAAATAATATAAGTGGCGAAAAAGTAAGTGCTAATACACGTGGATTTGAATTTCAATTCGGATTTATTTTTTAATCAACCTTTTGGCTCCGTAGTTCAGCTGAATAGAACGTCAGATTCCGGTTCTGAAAGTCAAGGGTTTGAATCCCTTCGGAGTCACTAATATTCAGAATAATGACAGCAACACATTCATTTCTGCATTTAATAGACTCTTCATGGACCTTGTTCCTTGATAGAGATGGTGTTATAAATAAACGTATACCTGATGCTTATGTAAGAAATATAGCCGAATTTGAATTTTTACCCAATACCAAAGCTGCATTTAGTATCTTCAGGCAACTGTTTTCGAGGATTTTAGTGGTAAGCAATCAACAAGGAATAGGGAAGGGAATTATGACGGAAGAAGATTTACGCTTAGTTCATAATCACATGTTAAACGAATTAAATCATTGTATTGATAAAATATATTATGCTCCTCATTTAGCGAGTGAAAATAACATAATGAGGAAACCGAATATAGGGATGGCATTACAGGCAAAAAAAGATTTTCCGAGTATTGATTTTTCAAAATCCATTATGGTAGGCGACTCTTCTTCCGATATGCTTTTTGGGAAAAATGCAGGAATGAAAACCGTTTTAATAGCTGACAAAGATAGCAATATAGAAGCAGATATGAAATTTGATTCTTTGTATTCTTTTGCTTTAATGCTTAAAAACAGCAATAATTAGTTCTTTTTCTCTCCTTTATACAAATCGAATTGTCGAATGTTTTCGATTTGTTTTTGATAGCTTAAATAGGGTATTTCAGGAATAATGATTTCATACACTTTTGTACTTTTATTCGGCAAC
>JAAYQB010000032.1 GCA_012519525.1 Bacteroidales bacterium
GATTCGTTCTCTACCATGGTTTTGGGAAAACGCACTGACACTTATCATCAGACTAAGTGTCGCTATCATAAAAAATTGACTGTTTTTCATACGCAAATATATTTAATAGTTAATAATCATTTAATTAATTATTTTTAATTTACAAGCAAAAATACATAAATATTTTATACAATATAACATTTTATTATTTTTTTTTAATTTAACTATCAACTTTTATTTGAATAAACTAAAAGTGCTATAAATAAAATACTTACAGTTTTTAGTTTAAAAAACTTTTCATTGATTTTGCATTCACATATCCGTAAATTGAGCGAAAAACAAACTGCTAATAAGGCAAAACGCTAAGAATTTTCTAAAAAACACCACTCTTTTGGAAGAATGTTTTTTTTATATGAAGAAAATTACTTCTTGTGTCTTTGAGATAAAAATTAGCCGTTCGAAAATCAACATAAAAATATTAAAAAAAACTAAAAATATTCTCTGAATAATAAATAAAATTTATATCTTTGCAAAAAAATATTTTACAAAAAAATTAAATAAGCTCATGAGACCTTTTATAGCTTTTTTCATATTGCTTTTTAGCACTATGAGTATTTTATCACCTGTTTATTCCTCTTCTCCTATCAGCATAGATAAAATTAACAAACATTCTTTTTTAAACACATCTTTTCCTCTTTATCACACTACGCACAAAGATGTATTGTTGGAAAAAACAAAAATAGAACTATTATCTACGGCTTCCGAAGTCTCTAAATCCGGTTCTTCATCGGGTAAATTTGCTGTTAAACTCAATGCTTTTGCAGTTGTTGCCGTTGGAATGCCTGCATTTGAATTCAGATTAACCGACAACTTCACTTTACAAATGCAAGCACTTATAGTTCATCAACCTAAAGGATTTATAGGAACAGATAAACCACTCGCACTCTATGCTTTCTTTTTAGAGCCACGTTATTATTTTACCGAAGAATTTAACGGATTTTTTGTAGGAATCAATGTGGGTTTCGGTTATTATAATATGGCAAAGCAAATTATTCCCAATTATTGGTCAGAGGAATTTAACTTGATTAACCATATAGGTTGGAACATTATGGGCGGAGCCACCTTGGGTTATTCTTTAAGTTTGGGACGTGTAGCTTTAGAGCCATATATTACCACAGGATACACGTATGCTCAATATGACAACTACAAAGACAATGTTCTTGTATCACCCAACAAATCAACGTCTCGTTATCTTTATGCCTACAACGGAGGACTCAATATAGTGTATAAATTTGGCAGTTCCGCCTATTCATCAAAAAACTCTTACGGTAACATCTCACGTCAATATTATAAATCCTATTATAAAAGTTACAAGGGTTCAAGACATAATAGACGTATCTTTAGAAAAATGCCTAAATTTAGATAATAGACATATCTTATTTAATAAGTAAGATTCGTATTATTAATTAATTGAAAAATAAAATGAAATTAATTCACCATTCATGCTTATTTCTTCTAATTATTTTTCTTTCGGCTTGCGAAACTCCTATTTCCTTGACCATACCGCATCACAAAAATCCTTTGGTCATTGAGGGATGGATAGACAACGACCGACCGGCTACCGTTATCGTTTCACACTCTTTATCGTATTATACCGAAATTACCTTAGCCACTATTTTACAATCCATTGACACTACGGCACAAGTCATCGTTAGCGACGATGAAGGTAATAGCGAAACACTTAGTTTGGGTTTTTCCGCCGATCATCTTTATGGATTACTTGGCAAAGCATACGTTGGAAAAAACATAAAAGGAAAAATCGGACATAGCTATCAGCTAACTGTCAAAACAAAAGACAAAGTATATACCGCCTCTACCACTATTCCAAAGACTCCCGTGCTAATAGATACACTTTATTTTAATAGGAAAAGCGAAAAAGACACCACTGCTACCATCCGCATCCTTTTCCACGACAAAGGCGATGAAATGAATTATTATCGTTTCTTCACTCAAATCAAAGGACTTGATATGACTTTCAGTCAAGTTTCTATCGGCGTATTCGACGATTTAACTTTCAACGGACTCACACTCAACTTTGAATTGGTACGCATGCCCGTCAGCAATATGGTAACGGCAAATATGACACAAGAAGAATACGAAAACTATTACCGCATTAGTTTTCGCCCCGGCGATGTTATTTTTATTAAATCCACTACGATTGACCAAAAAACACAAAAATACTGGTCATCGCTACAATCGGAATTGTCGTCGGGACAAAATCCTTATATAACTCCCGGCAATCATCCCACCAACATTATAGGCGAAAATGTTACAGGTATATGGTCGGGTTATAATGTTAGATACGATACGCTTATTTTTCAAAAATAAACAAAATGAAAAATCGTATTTTAAGCTATGAAGAAGCATTAGAGAAAGCTAAAAACTATTGCGCCTATCAAGAACGCTGCCTATCGGATATGCGTACTAAACTAACAGCATGGGGAATAGATAAAAAAGAGCAAGAAAAAATCATCCAAACTTTACTGGCACAAAACTTTATTGACGAATTGCGTTATGCTCGACTATTTGCAGAAGGAAAATCAAGAATAAATGCTTGGGGAAAACAAAAAATAATCTATGCTTTACGCTCTAAGAAAATCAACGACAATCACATACAACAAGCGATAACCAATATAGAATTAGAAGACTATCAAAAAACTTTGGCTAAAAATGCGGAAAAATACATTGCCAATCATACATTTTTATCCGAAAATGAAAGAAAACAAAAATTGATACGTTATTTATTATCAAAAGGATTTGAATACGCAGCTATTCAAGAATATTTAGAAAATAAAAATAATTTATGATACCCATAGAAACGATAAAAGCTTTAGACAACCGCCTACACGAGCTGAGGAGGTTTCTTTGACATTGATAAAAAATTAGCCGACATAAAAACGGAAGAGCTAAAAACACATGAAGCCGATTTTTGGAACAATCCGGCTGAAAGTGAAAAAATATTAAAACATATTACCTCTTTAAAATCAGTAACCAACCAATTCGATAAAGTTAGGGTTTTAATTGAAGAACTACATATTGCTTTTGAATTTCTAAAAGAGGGTGCAATGGAAGAAAATGAATTTCAAGCTATTGCACAAAAGGCAACAGATGCGGTAACGGCTTTGGAATTTCGTAGCATGCTCAACGAAGAGGAAGATCGCTTAGGTGCCTTGTTAACCATTAACTCCGGTGCAGGCGGTACCGAGAGTCAAGATTGGGCTGAAATGCTTTTACGCATGTATGTACGCTGGGGCGAAAATCATAACTTTAAAATAAAAGAATTAGATAGATTAGACGGAGACGTAGCAGGAATAAAATCGGCTACTATCGAGATTGACGGCAGTTATGCTTACGGTTATCTAAAAGGCGAATCGGGCGTACATCGTTTGGTAAGACTCTCTCCTTTTGATGCTGCCAATAAGCGTCATACCTCTTTTGCCTCCGTTTTCGCTTATCCTATGATTGACGACAGCATTGATATCAACGTTAATCCGTCGGATATTAGTTGGGATACTTATCGTTCGGGTGGTCCCGGTGGTCAAAATGTCAACAAAGTAGAAACAGCCGTTCGCTTGCACCATCATCCTTCGGGCATCATTATCGAATGCCAAGAAACGCGTTCGCAATTGCAAAACAAAGAAAAAGCCGTTCAAATGCTAAAATCTCGTCTATATGAAATAGAATTACAGAAAAAATATGCAAAAATCAATGAAATAGAAAGTAATAAAAAGAAAATAGAATGGGGGTCGCAAATAAGAAGTTATACCTTGCATCCTTATAAGTTAGTGAAAGACACACGTACTTCTTTCGAAACATCTAATGCTCAAGCAGTATTAGACGGCGATATCGATGGTTTTCTGAATGCTTATCTATTACACACAAAATAGATGTAAATTTTACCCGTATTCAAAACAAAAAAAGTATAATTTTGCAGTTGTTAACATATAAAATATATTATCAATTAAAAGATACGGTATGAAACGAACACGCCAAGCAAATTTGATTCGCAAAGCAGATAATTATAAGGCATGTGAGTTCCATACGACCTTAACTTAAAAAAATATATAAACGTATGAAAGTTTTGCTTACCAGAACATTAACAGGCATTTTATTTATAGGAATAATCGTATTAGCCATTGTTAGCAACGCATGGGTATTGTTCAATGTATTTTTGATTTTTTGCTGTATCGGATTGTACGAGTACAAAAGTCTTTTAAGCAAAAAAGACATCCGCTTAGATATATCTTTTTACATCATCTCCCTTATTGTCTATTTTGCAATAGGATATATTGAGTTATGGAAAAATCCTTACTATAAAATCATATTTCCTTTCGGCTTAAGCATATTGTTCTTATTTTTCTTATTAATGGCTTTATTTAATCCTAAACAAACTTCACCGCTTAGCTATATAGCAGCTTCGTTTGCAGGCATTATTACCATTGTTATTCCTTTTTCTTTTATCAACCATTTTCATCGAATGCCGGAAGGATTGTTATTAGCCGTTTTTATCCTTATATGGATATACGACACTTTAGCTTATTGCGTAGGAAGTCTTATAGGAAAACATCCTCTATTTCAACGGATATCGCCAAAGAAAACATGGGAAGGCACTTTAGTCGCCGCCTTGCTTACCATTGTTTTATCGTATTTCTTTGTTTATTTTTTCCAAAAATCAAATCTCAATTCATGGCAATGGATGGGACTTGCAGCCATCATCGTTACGACCGGAACCTTGGGCGACTTAATAGAGTCAATGTTTAAACGTTCGCTCGATGTCAAAGATTCCGGCAGTATTATGCCGGGGCATGGCGGCATTCTCGACCGCTTCGATTCTATGCTTTTTGCTTTACCTTTTATTTTATTATATCTAAATATTATTATCTTATAAATCATGAGAATACATAGAGAAGGATACCGCATTATTGTAATTGTTTTTGCCGTTTTACTTGTTGCTTCAGCTTTAATTACAGCTTATAGCGATTCGATTATTCCACAATTTATCATGTACACATTTTCTATCGGCTTCCTTTATTTTATCGTTCGCTTTTTTCGCGTACCTAAACGCCAGCTCACCAAAGACGACAATATTATTTATTGTCCTGCCGACGGCAAAATAGTGATTATAGAAGAAATTGACGAAACAAAATATTTCAACGACAAACGCTTAAAAGTATCTATTTTCATGTCTCCTTTTAATGTGCATGTCAACACCTACCCTATTTCGGGTATGATAAAAAAAGTAGATTATTTTCCCGGTAAACACATGGTGGCATGGTATCCTAAATCTTCAGACCTCAACGAACATTCTTGTACATTAATAGAGCATAAAAACGGCGAAAGAATATTAGTGAAACAAATTGCAGGTATTGTAGCACGCCGTATCGTATGTTATGCAAAAGAAGGAACGGAAGTACATCAAGGTGATGAGATTGGCATTATCAAAATGGGCTCACGCGTTGACGTTATCCTACCTATCAATGCTCTCTTAGACATCGAATTGGGTGAATCTGTCCGCTCTAAAAAAACAGTACTCGCTTATTTTAAATAAAAAAATCAATCATTATGAACGAACAAATAGAATCAATTTTATTTATTGATATAGAAACAGTAGCAGCAAGCTCCTCTTACGAAAAATTATCTCCTCGCATGCAAGCTCTTTGGGATAAAAAAGCTAATTATCTGAAAAAGAATGAAGACGACACTGCCGAAATCATGTACGAAAGAGCAGGCATATATGCCGAATTCGGAAAAATTGTCTGTATATCGGTAGCCTATGTAAAAAATCAACAAATACGCACCAAATCTTTCTATGGACATGAGGAAAAAACACTGCTTCAAGATTTTGCATCACTGCTTTCACAGTATTACTCACAGCCTCATCATCGCCTATGTGCCCATAACGGCAAAGAATTCGACTTTCCTTATCTTTGTAGACGTATGCTCATTCATCAAATAAAACTGCCTTCTATTTTAGATGTTTCGGGTAAAAAACCTTGGGAAACAACCTTTATAGATACAATGGATATGTGGCGTTTCGGTGATTATAAAAACTACACTTCGCTTGACCTTTTAGCTGCTCTCTTCGATATGGAATCTCCTAAAGACGATATTGACGGCAGCCAAGTCAATGAATACTATTGGCAGCACAATGATTTGGAACGCATTAAAGTTTATTGCGAAAAAGACGTTACAACATTGGTTAAATTGTATGCAGCCTTAAAAGGCTTACCTCATCAATTAGAAATTATATAAATTCTCTGTTATTCTTTATCTTGCAGCATAGGAACAAAGCGGAAAGTACCGTGTTCCGTCGTTTTGTATTCCGTTTCGGAAAGACGAACGATTTTAGTCATGACTTGCACACTTTCGCCCAAAGGAACTACCAATATTCCACCTACTTTTAATTGACTCAATAGTTTTTGAGGCACTTCAGCTGCTCCACACGTGATAACGATTCCGTCGAAAGGTGCAAATTCGCTCCATCCCAAATAGCCGTCGCCGTATTTAGTAGCTATATTTATGTCCATTTTTTCAAACAACTTCTTAGTTGCTTCGTATATATATATATGTCTTTCAATAGTATAAACATAAGCACCTAATTTTTTCAAAATAACCGCTTGGTAGCCGGAACCTGTTCCTATTTCGAGTATACGCTTATTTTTAACAACTTCCAACAACTGTGTCTGTATGGCTACCGTATAAGGCTGCGAAATCGTTTGTTTACAAGCTATGGGTAAAGCCATATCTTCATAGGCATGACCGTACAAAGAAGACGGAATAAAAAAATGACGAGGCACCTCATTAAATACATTTAACAGATGAGTATCAACAATTCCTTTTTTTTGTAAATCTTCAACCATTTGCTTACGCAAGCCTTTGTCTCTTAAACTATCTACCATATATTTATTCTGTATCCCTTCTTTTATATTTAAAATAATGTTATTTTTGCAAAAATAAAAAAAAATCTAAGGCAAATGTTAAAAATTGGCGTTTTTGGTGCAGGTCATTTAGGAAATATTCATCTCAACTGCTTAAAAAATGTAGAAAATGTAACAACCATCGGTTTTTATGACCCAAATGTTGAGATTAGAAAAGAAATAGCAGAAAAACACGGTATTCCGGCTTACGACGACCCCGATGCTTTGATTCAAGCATGCGATATTATCGACATAGTAACTCCTACCGTATCGCATCACGAAATAGCTATGAAAGCCTTAAGAGAAAAAAAACACGTCTTTATCGAAAAACCTATTACCGCAACCTTACAAGAAGCAAAAGAAATCTTAGATTTTTCGGAAAAACATCATTTAAAAGTTCAAATCGGACATGTAGAGCGTTTCAATAATGCATTTTTAGCTGCAAAACCTTACATCAACAATCCTATGTTTATTGAATGTCATCGTTTATCGGAATTCAATCTGAGAGGAACCGACGTTTCGGTTGTTCTCGATTTGATGATACACGATATAGACATTATTTTACATACCGTCAAATCTCCTATCAAACACATTAGTGCCAGCGGCGTAGCTATTGTTAGCGATACGCCCGACATTGCCAATGCCCGCATTGAATTTGAAAACGGATGTACCGCCAATCTGACTGCAAGCCGCATTTCAATGAAAAGTATGCGACGTATGCGTATGTTTCAAAAAAATGCTTATATCACTGTCGATTTTCTTGAAAAACAAGCCAATATCATACGCATACGCGACTACCAACCCGAAGATGAAAAGGATTTACTCCCGCTAATTATAGATTTAGGAAAAGAAAAAGGCAAAAAACGCATTTTTATAGAAAGCCCTCCTAAAGAAAATATTAACGCTATTGAAATGGAATTAAGTTTATTTGTTCAAAGTATTTTAGACAATACGGCTTGCGAAGTCTCTGTCGAAGACGGCTATTATACGCTTGATGTGGCTTATCAAATTATGGATAAATTTATTTCAACAAAACCTATTGTTTAACAGAGCGTTTCAATAATACCTTTTTAAGCGCAAAAAACGCAAAAGAATTCCGGTCGCAAATTTCCACTAATCAATATTAATGTATAATAGTGTGTTAAATTTAAATTCTTTTGTCTTTTTTACTTTTTTCCCTCCAGTTGAAAAAATTAACAAAAAAACGAGAACTTCATTTATTCTCGTTTTTATTTTTAAAAGAATAAGGTGGTACACTAACCCTAATCTAAATCCATTGAATTGAAAGTGTTTGGTTTAAAATTAACAGTTTTTTCAATTTTAGAATCACTGAAAAAGATTTTTATACTTTTATTTTCAAAGTCAAAACTCTCAGTAATAATGTGATATGGCTCCAGATCAAAATTATAAGATTCCGATTCAAAAACAACAAAGGGATTTTCCTGAACTATAAGGAAAAAATCATAACCCACCTCATCATAAAACAAAAGCATGTAAAATTTTTCATTTTTATGCATTATGGTAGTAATTTCCTCGAGTTCTCTGTACGTTTTATGAATTAGATCTTTTTTATTATTCCCATAATAAATCAACAACTCCTGTACTCCCGCTGTAGTATCAGTGGGTTCGGTAAACTTGTAGCTCAACTGAAAAGGAAAAGAGTTTTCTTTCAACACAAGATTGATAGAATCAATAGACCATTCATTTTGAAAACAAATAGGATCCGTTACTTGTGCCGACACTTTATGGGTTAAAGTAAGCAATAAAATAATATACCACAGTTTTTTAATCATCATATATGTTTTCATCTGTTATTCAAAAATTAATGTGAGTTTTTTTTATTTGTCAATATTTTTATTTTTTAATGTTGCAAAAGTATACTTTTATTTGATTCAATAGAAAAAAATAAAAAAAACATATAATTATGTAGCCCTCATTTGCGGTACTACCTATAAAAAAAGAGACTACAGAGTGCAGTCTCTTATGTTTTATTTATTCCGTTTTTTTTAATCAATAATGTAAAAGCATTTATTGCAATACTTTACGTACGCTATCTATAATTGTTCCATCTACCCATTTTATAATAGCTACGGTATCTTCATCTTTATCGCTAACGGGTGCTTTATCCGGAACTCCGCAAATGGCATCAACTTCTGCTTTTAAGTCATGTATACTTACAATAGGCAAAGAGGAATGACGCATTTTATCAATTAAATCGGTACGCAACGGATTGATAGCAATACCTCGCTCTGTAACTATCACATCTATCAATTCTCCCGGACCACATAAAGTGGTTAATTTATCAACAATTACAGGAATTCTATCCCTGAATAAAGGAACGGGTAATATTGTGCATTTGGAATGCAAACAATTTTGCCAACCTCCAATACCATGCAATAATAAGCCATCGGAATGAGTAACAACATTTCCGTTAAAATCGGTATCTATTTCCGTAGCTCCCAAAATAACAATATCAATCAAATTGGTGTAATTTCCCTTGCTATGAAAATTATACGACTGAAATACGGACAAGTCTATATGGTTCTCGTTTTTCTTAACGGATTCTACAGCTTCCAAATCGAAGGCTTGTGCGTCAAGGATATAATCCATCACACCGTCTTCCAACATTTTAACTAAATATTGCGTGCTTCCCCCAAATCCAAAACGAGCTTTCCAATTATTTGCTTTCAGTTGCTCATGAAAATGCAAACCTACCGACAAAGAAGTACCGCCGGCTCCCGTTTGAATTCCTACTCCATCGCGTAGCAAACCTGCTTCAGAACAGAAACGAGCCGTCCACTCGGCTAATAACAATCTATCGGGCGACTTAGTAACTTGTGTCGTTCCCAATACTATTTTTTCCGGAATTCCTATTTTATCTACTACCACCACATAGTCAACATAATTTCCTTGTATCTGAAAAGGCATACAAGGGAAAGGTACTAAATTATCGGTAACCACAATAACTTTATCGGCATAAAGCATATCAATCAGTGAATAGCCCAACACACCGCAAGCCGAAGGACCTTGAGCTCCCGTTGCATTGCCAAACATATCGGAAGAAGGTGCTGCAATAACCGCTATATCAATCTTTACTTCACCATCTTGTACGGCTTGTGTTCTTCCGCCGTGAGAACGCAAAACAGCACAGCCTTTCATCCCTCCGTAAGAAGTAAATCTACCCAAAGGACCGTTCATAGAACCTTCTATCCTATTGATAGTTCCGTTTTCGAGATAAGAAATCAAAGGTTCGTTACAAGGAAACGAAGCCGAAGGCAACCACACTAAATCTTTTATTCCTAAATTGTTAGCTATATCAAAAATCGTATTACTCACCAAATCTCCATCACGCAAATGATGATGAGTCGAAATGGTCATTCCATTGCGTAAACCACACTTTTTAAGTGCTAATTCTAAAGAATCAACGATTTTATTTCCATCTGACGGATAATCCAAACATGTCGGGATGGGCGGTGCATATTTATTGCCGGTAGGCTTATATTTTCCCACTCCCATAAAAGGCACCATTTCTTTCCCATTGACTACGGTAGGGACTCTCCTACCCGCCGCATTGACTACAAATTTATCGCATTTCATAATGAATATTTCCTTTCTTAATTATTTATTTGCTTTCCTTGTTTAAAAACTCTTCTCGCCAATCGGCATTTAATCTATTGGTATCTAACGCTAACTGTATGGTTTTTTCAGCACGTTTAACAACCGGCATATCTATCATTTTAGAACCTAAAGACACTACTCCCAATCCTTGTTCGGTAGCCAACATAAAAGCATGGATAATTTTCTTTGCTCTTTCGATTTCATCGTTATCGGGGGCATAGTTATCTTTAATCACTTTGATTTGTCGAGGGTGTATACAGCCCATTCCATCAAAACCGATTGCTTTCGATTGCAATACATTTTCTTTGAGTGCTTCCATATCGGAAACATCGGAAAACACAGAATCGATAGCCTGTATACCGGCAGCTTTGCATGCATTGACCAACATTGAACGAGCAAAAAAAGATTCATTGGCAGCTTTCGTACGTTTTACTCCCAAATCGGCAGTGTAGTCTTCCAAACCTATCGCCATAGCTACAATATTATCAGCTGCTTTGGCGATAGCAAAACTATTCATAACACCTAAAGCACTCTCAATGATCGGCATTAACCAAATTTCGTCGGAAATACCGTGTTCTTTTTTCAGTTTATCAAGGTGTTGATTTAATAACACTATTTGCTCGGCAGATTCGCATTTTGGGACTAAAATCAAATTGATATGATGAGGAATAATATACTGCAAATCTTCTAAACCGGCAGGTATCTGATTGATACGCACCATACGTTCAGCACCGTAAAAATTAATACCTCTTAATGCGTTACGTACCATAAAACGAGCTTCATGCTTTTTATCATAAGCAACCGCATCTTCCAAATCGAGAATAATTCCATCCGGATTATGAATGCCTGCATTTAAAGCCAAACTCGGCGTATTGCCCGGAAGATATAAACGAGTAAATCTGTTTTTATCTCTTTTCGTAGTGTATTTATTGTCAGGTAAAAACGGCATTAAATATTCTTTATCCGTTTTAATCAAACGTTTTATACATGCCTCCATACGAGCTGCAATTACTAAAGAGATAGCACCACTGTCTTCAATGCTTACTTTGGCATTTTTAATTTCGTAAAACGACAAAATATTTTTTATTTGTTCTTCTATTTGTCGTCCATACAAAACTTTCACTTTGCTTACAATATCAACTGTTATTCCTCCTTGTTTTGTCAATTCCAATGTGATAAAACAATCGGAACGCACGCCTTTTCCTTTATTTCCTGCTATTGCTATCTGATTCATAATATTTTATTTATTAGGGTTTCAACAATATTTTTGCTGTTTTTTTTATTCTAAACCCATTACTTTTAAGCCTTGATTAAATCGTATATCTCTTGGAATACCGGCTGCATTAATTTTATCCAAATCTTTTTGTAATGCTTCCGTTATGTTTCCGTTGTCTTGTCGGAACTTACTGGCAAACTCAAAGTTTCCGTCGCCTTGTGTAACAATAATAAGATTAGCCCAACTATCGATAGTAGCTTTTGCTTTTTCGTAATCAATATGATAAGTGCCGTCGCCATTGCGAGTAAATGCTTTTTGTTGTTCCATATAATTATAGCACATCATATTGGCTTTTCCATGTGAACTGGAAGCTCCAAAACGTACGGAACGCAAAATACCTGCTATGAAAGTAGTGATGGCATCTTCTGCCGTAATATTGGTAATTTCTCCTTTTTCAATTAATTTGCACACCATAAACAGTCCTAATATATCGGCTTTTGCTTCTTCCCAAGAGGTTCCTTCCGTTTTCATAGCATCGTCTACTGTTCCTTTGTTATTAACCGTTTGTTTAACTCCTAAGCCATGAGCTACTTCGTGGAAAGTTACATTCCAAAAGAAAGCATCGAATTTAAGGTGTTGTCGTTGATTTTCTTCTATTATCAACTGACCGATTGGCATTAAAATTTTGTCGAATTTTGCTTGCATGCTATTGCGTAATTGCAAACGACGAGCTCCTTTTTTCGCTTGCACTTTGTCGTCGTTAGGAAGATTGATAGCAATAGTTTTACTTCCTGCATTACAATCACCTGCATAATAAACAGCATTGTAAACATTCAAATCGGAAGAAGTTCCCGGAACAAATGTTTTATACTTAGGGTCGCAAGGTAATTCTTTTTGCAACATGGGCAGCATTGTTATAAATTTCTCTAACTCTTTGCTTCTCTCTATATCTTTAATCAAAATAAATGCTTCGTAAGCTGCTTTAGCTTCATTTAGCTTGTCATCGTATTTTTCGATAGGTCCTACTATAAAATCTATTTTGCTGTTTTTCATATCCATCCATGCCATATCGCTTGCAAAATAATTATCGGTTTGGAATGCTTTCTTGCGTTCTATTAAATATTTTTTCAAACCCGGATCTTCTGCAATGGCAATTGCTTTGTCTAATAATTCATTCACTTTGGTCAATTCTTCTTTGTATTCGTCTTTGTACCAAACTGTTTTTAACGAATTATCTTCATTGCGACGTAAAACGGTATAGAGGCTGTTTTTATTAGGATCTTTAAAGGCATCGAATTCTTCTTTGGTCATATCTTGCGGATAATACTGACAACCTAAAAATTTCTTCCCGTAATTTTCAATAAACGGGGCATCGCCATTAAGCCTTTCCCAAGGTCCGTAATTTATTTTTACAAACTCTTTTGCATAGGGATCTTGTACGGTATCTAAAATACTTTTATCGCCAAATGTTTGCTTCCAAAACAATTGATCCATTATATCGGCTATTTCAACGAATATACGTATCAGTTGTTTTTCATTTTCAGATAATTGTGCTATATGCGGACTATTCAAGTCAACATAAGCAAATTCTTCTACTTTTAACTGTAGTTCGGATTTTTGAGGTTCAATTTCTTCTTTCACTTCTTGTGTTTTTTTGTTTTTACAACTTATTGCAAAGGCTGCAATAGTAATCATAATGCTAATACTTAATACTTTGGTTTTCATTTTTATTTTATTATTAATTGATAATTTTTATTGTGCAAAATTATGAAATTTTTGATAATTTTGCAAATTATTTTAATATAATTTTTAAGGCTTTATGTTTAAAAGATTTTTCTGTTTAATTTTATTGCAAATTTTACTCGCTTTATCCTATGGAGCCTATTTAAAAAATGTTCCGCAAACTATCACCCAACCCAATGGAGTTAAAATAAACTGCTTTGCCAGTGGCGACGAATACCACAATTGGTTACACGATTCAGCCGGCTACACTATTATACAAGACACAAAAACAGGATATTATACTTATGCATTAAAACAAGGAGACGAGCTTATAGCTTCCTCTTATATTGTTGGAGAAGTTAATCCCGACAATTTAAAAATAGAGAAAGGAGTAAATATTTCTTCCGAAAAATGGCTCAACATCCGAAAAGAGTTTGAAGCCGATATTCCTTATGAAGCGAAGCATAAATCCGTAAAAAGAAATCACGGAACAATTAATAATTTAGTCTTTTTTATTCGTTTTTCCGACGATGAAGGGTATAATATAGATAATTATAACAATGTCAATAAAAAATTTAACGACACCTCATCCGGCACTGCTAATTCGTTAGCTAATTACTACAAAACAATAAGTTATGGTAAATTGAATGTAAGAAGTCATCTGTTCCCCTCTTCGGATTCTACGGTAATCAATTCTTATCAAGATATTTATACCAGGGCATACTTTACTCCCTATGATTCAACAAATAATCCTACTGGCTATCAAAACTCAACGGAAAGAAAAGAGAGAGAACATAATCTATTGATTCGAGCTATTACGTTTTTTAGAGATAGTATTCCTTCCGGTCTAACTATAGATTATGATAATGACGGTAGAGTAGACAATGTTTGTTTTATTATCGCGGGAACAGCCCAAGGCTGGCAAAATTTATTGTGGCCACATCGTTGGAGCTTGTATGACAATACGGTGTACATCAATGGAAAAAGAGTGTATGATTACAATTTAATTACCGAAGACATGACATATACCGGCGTTATCACTCATGAATTTATGCATACACTTGGCGCTCCTGATCTCTATCGCTACGATGAGAACTACAATGACATATCCCCCGTAGGCTTTTGGGATTTAATGGCTTCTACCAATTACTCGAAACCACAGGGATTAGGTGCGTATATGAAATATAAATATGGAAACTGGTTAGACAGCATTCCTACCATCTATGAAAATGGAACCTACACCCTTTTCCCTGCCAATGGAAGTTCTTCGGATAAAATAGCTTATAAAATTCCTTTTGACAATGAATATTCAGAGGAATACATTATAGTAGAATATCGAAAAGTAAACTCTTCTACTTTTGAATCCTCGCTACCCGGCTCCGGTTTATTAATCTACCGCATCAATAGCAATTTTAACGGCAATGCCAGCTATGACAATTTATTTACTTTTGACGAAGTCTATATTTACAGACCGGGCGGCACCACTCAACTGCAAGGAATGCTGACATACGCCTATTTTAATGAAAGTGAAGGTAGAACTTCTTTTAATGCATCGAGTAACCCAAAACCCTTTCTTACAGACGGCACTATCATCAACAATTTTTCCATTACTAACATCTCAAATGCTACCGATAGCATACGCTTTACAATAGGATTAGATACCACTTACTTAAGTGTAGATTCCAATTATCTTTTTATCAAAAACGAATTGGAC
Organism: Bacteroidales bacterium; assembly: GCA_012519525.1. GTDB lineage: Bacteria > Bacteroidota > Bacteroidia > Bacteroidales > WCHB1-69 > UBA5266. Next base: position 15,227 of record JAAYQB010000032.1, read on the forward strand.
CATACCGACTCATTCAACATTAGCACCAACGACAATTGGACTATCCATTGTGATACTTCATGGATATCGATTTCACCAACTAAGGGAAGCGAAAATCAACAAATCTATGTAAAAAGTAAACAAATCAACACAACTTCCATTAATCGCAAAGTAGAGCTTTCCGTAGTCGGCACATCAAAAATTAAAACTATCACTATTGCACAAAACGGAATAAGTTTCGATAGCTGTATGGTATTGAGCAACCTATTCGAAAACGATACGTTTGTTGAATTTAATTTTTCCACAAACAATCCCGATTATTATGTAGCAGCTGCTTCCGAATACTATTCCGTCTTTGACCCAATATTTATCGATTCTATTTCCATTTATTTTGGAAATGTCGGCTTTACAAACAATGATACCGTATTCGTAAAAATCATGAATACGTCTTCTTTAAGATATCCTACCAATTTGTTAAAGAAAATGGAAGTAATGGGAAACACTATCATTCCTAACGAATGGAATACTTTTACCATAGAAGGAAGTTACCGCATATCTCGACATTTTTGTATTGAATATCAATTTCCTATTAAAGATGACGATACACTCCGTTATGTATTTGCAAAAAACACACCATTGAAAAACAATAGCTTATCAACAGGATTTCTTAAAGAAAATAAAACATGGAAAGAAGCAGGAAAAGTAGTAAGCGACAATATTTATTATTCAGCTCCCATTCGTTTACATATTTGTCCCGACAAATCAACTATTCATACATTTTCTAATGTAAACAATGACATAGATATACAACTATATCCCAATCCTGCTGATGCGATGTTGAATGTAGTAATAAAAAACATCAACGAAGCCGCAACTATTCAAATTTACAGCATTACAGGACAATTACTTTATAATCAATCAAATATTAATCCTTCGGAAACCTATAGCATTCCCGTATCACACTTAGCTACAGGAATGTATTTTCTGAAAACATTTTCTAAATCAACATCTAAAGTTCAACCTTTTATCATCGAATAATATGTCTATTTACGGTTTTTGTAACATTGCATTAATCCCTTTACGGGCAAGAGCTTCTCATCGTTCCGAAATGCTTACGCAGTTATTGTTCGGCGAAGCCTATGAAATTCTTCGGTTTGAAAACGATTGGCTACATATTCGAACGCTTTACGATGATTACGAAGGCTATATAGACCGTAATCAACTTGCATTAATACGCAAGTCGGAAATGGAAACTTATTATCAAAATCAACTTCCATTGAGCGTTTCATCTCCTACTCTTCTTCACGACAAACGAAGAGAATTAAGTTTTTACGTATATCCCGGTTCTACGCTCCCTTTGCGGGATAATAACAGCATTTATCTCGGTGCCGAATACTTAGTTGTTGATGCTTTACCGCCACAAAAAACAATGGAAGAAACGCTGCTTTCTTTTATGAATGCACCCTATCTTTGGGGAGGAAGAAGTCCTTACGGCATAGACTGTTCGGGTTTAAATCAAGTAGTATTTAAGATAGCCGACATTCAACTTAAACGCGATGCTTTCCAACAAGCACAACAAGGAAAGCTCGTTCAATCCATAGAAGATGCTCGGTGTTTCGACTTAGCATTTTTCAACAACAATAGTGGAAAAATCACACATACGGGAATCGTTTACAAAGACAACACTATCATTCATTCAAGTGGAAAAGTAAGAAAAGATAAATTGGATAAGCAAGGAATTTTCAATGTCGAAAAAGAAGAATACACTCACTCTTTACATAGTATTAAACGCTTTTTATAATCATAACCACCATATTTAATTAATACACATGGCTAATTTCATTATCAATCCTATAAAAGATAAAATACTGTCGAAAGAATGGATAATGTCTTATTTTTATCTTATCATTGGGGCATTTATATTGGCATTGGGATATGCATTTTTTATGACTCCCTATAAAATTACACCCGGAGGCATTTACGGAATTTCCATTGTCTTACATCATAAATTCGGATTTCCGGTTGGTATGGCAGCGTTGTGTTTTAATCTTCCTTTAACTTTAATAGGATTAAAATTATTAGGACCACGCTTCGGAGTTAAAACATTTATGGGATTTATTCTGACCGCTTTATTTACAGACGGCTTAATCTATTTCCTTGGCAATGACCCTCTCAATCTTCACGATGAAGTATTATTAGCCAGCATCTTTGGAGGCGTAGTGATGGGCGTTGGTGTCGGACTGATATTCAAATCAAGGGCTTCGAGTGGCGGAAGTGATGTGTTAGCCTCTATTTTAGCCAAATACACCAAAATTCCCCTTGGAAAACAATTAATGATTGTCGACTCTTGCATTGTGCTTGTCGGTTTTCTTGCTTTCCAAGATTGGAAAATCCCTCTCTACTCATGGTTAACTATTTTCATAATGGGAAAAGTGATAGACATGATATTGCAAGGTTTTTCCGACGATAAAATTATTTTTATTATCTCTGAAAAAAGTGAAGAATTACGGAAATCCATCATCTACAATTTAAAATGTGGCGGCACTATTTTTCAAGCAAAAGGCATGTATACCAAAGAAGAAAAAGATGTGTTGTTTACGGTAATGAACCGAAGAGCTATTCCCGACCTTCAAAAGTATATTTTTCAAATAGACCCCGAAGCCTTTATTACCATTGCCGATGCCCATGAAATATTGGGAAAAGGATTTAAATCATTACAAGAAAAAATAAATTAATAATTAATCGTATTCGTCTTAAAATCAAAAAGTATGTCAGCAAAAAGAAAAGGAATTGTAACCAAATCTACAGGAAATATCTATACCGTTCGAACGGATAATAACGAGATAATATACTGTAACTTAAAAGGACAATTTCGCATACATGGCATTAAAACCACAAATCCCATTGCCGTCGGCGACCATATACTTTTTATTAAAGACAAAGACCAAGATATGGGATTAATTACGGATATAAAAGAACGTAAAAATTATATTACACGTAAATCCACCAACTTATCCCGTATTTCTCATATTTTAGCTGCTAATATTGATAGATTTTTTCTCATTGTCAGTTTATCTCAACCCCGCACACCCCTTGGTTTTATCGACCGTTTTCTTACGGCTGCCGAAGCTTTTCGCATAGAAAGTATTATTGTTTTCAATAAAATAGATATTTACAACAAAAAAGAAATGGAAGAACTCAAACAATTAAAATCTTTATACGAAAAAATCGGCTATACCTGTGTCAATATGTCAAATACGACAGGCGAAGGCGTAGAAGAAGTCAAAGCATTAATGCAAAACAAAACATCGTTTATCGGCGGAATATCGGGAGTTGGCAAATCGACCATTATCAATAGCGTTGACAGTAGCCTCAACTTAAAAATCGGAGATATTTCCGAATATTATAAAAAAGGAAGACACACAACAACCTTTGCCGAAATGTTCGATTTATCGTTTGGCGGCTATATTATCGACTCGCCCGGCATAAGAGAATTCGGTCTTATACAATATACTAAAGAAGAAGTATCGCATTATTTTCCCGAAATGTTGCGTCTATTACACGAATGTAAATTTAACAATTGCACACATACACACGAACCTCAGTGTGCCGTAAAAGAAGCTGTAGAGGAAGGAAAAATAGCCCTATCTCGTTATAAAAACTACCTGTCCATTATCGAAAACGAAGATATAGAATTAAAAGAATGGATGCTTAAATAAAAACATCCATTCTTTCGCATATTATAAATATTTAAAAATAAACAACTAATTATTCTTCTTTTATAACATTAATGCTAATGTCGATACGTACATCTTTGTGTAATTGTACTGTCGCTTTATGCTCGCCTAATTCTTTAATATGGTCACCTTGAACAATGATTTTTTTACGATCCAATTCAATATTGTGTTTTTCTTTAAGGGCTTCGGCTATAACACTATTGCTGACAGAACCATAAACAGTACCTTCGTCTGTTGCTTTAACGCTAACTTCTACGGTTAAATCGGTTAAACGTTCAGCTAAACTCATAGCTTCGTTTTTGATTTTTTCTAATTTATGGCTACGTTGTTTTAAGTTTTCCGCTAATATTTTTTTGTTAGATTCGGTAGCAGGAATGGCTAATTTATTAGGAAATAAATAATTCCTTGCGTATCCGTCTTTTACTTTCACTATATCATTAGCAAAACCTAAATTAACTACGTCTTCTTTTAAAATAATTTCCATACTCTATCCTCCTATTTTTCTTTTAAGTTATCAGCCACAAAAGGCAAAATAGCAATATGTCTTGCTCTTTTAACAGCCTGAGCTACTTTCTTTTGATATTTTAAAGAAGTCCCTGTAAGGCGTCTTGGCAATATTTTTCCTTGATCGTTAATAAAACGCATTAAATATTGTTCATCTTTGTAGTCAATATATTTTATACCATGCTTTTTAAAACGACAAAACTTTTTCTTTTTTACATCTACCGCTATAGGCGTTAAATATTTAATATCCGTATTTTGACTCATGATAATGCGATTTATTCGTTACTACTTGATTTAGTAGCTTCTTTTGAAGCATTGTTTTTGTTTTCACGTCTTCTTTCATTAAATTGAATAGCGTATTTATCGAGTGCTACCGTTAAAAAACGCAATACTCTTTCGTCACGCTTAAAATTAACTTCCCATTCTTTTACGAATGTCGGCTCCGCTTTAAATTCAAACAAATGATAAAAACCGGACGACTTTTTCAAAATAGGATAAGCTAATTTTCTCATTCCCCAATTTTCTTGATGAACAATTTCACACTTGTTATCAAGTAAAAATTTCTCAAATTTTTCAACCGTTTCCTTCATCTGTTCATCAGATAAAACGGGAGTCATAATGAAAACGGTTTCGTAATGTTTTAACATATTACTGATAATGTTTTAGTTAATATTATATTATACCTTATTTTTTAAGAATGCAAAGATACATTTTTTTTATATACAAAAATAAATATTTCAGCAATTTTAAATTTTTATCAACAAATCAAGTATACGTTAACACTTAAGTCAAAATATAAACTTATTTTTTCTATTTTTGTAATTGTAGAATTAATCATCATTATTATATAAAATTATCTTATTTATGAACTTATTAGAAAATATTAAATCGATGGCACAAAAAGCCGATAAGTGCATTGTGCTTCCCGAAGGAACAGAAGAAAGAATGTTGAAAGCGGCAGACATTATTTTAAGAGAAAAAATTGCCCGCTTAATTTTGATTGGAAATAGAGAAACTATTCTCAACAATGCCAAAAAATGGAATTTAAGTCATATAGAAAAAGCAAGCATGATAGATGCCGACAACAATCCGAAAGCGGAATTTTATGCTGAAATGTTATACGAATTACGCAAAAGCAAAGGCATGACAATGGAGCAAGCACGCCAATTGGTAAAAGACCCTTTGTATTTGGCTACTTTACTAATTAAAAACAAAGAAGCCGACGGTGAAGTTGCCGGTGCTCTTAACGCTACGGGCAATGTTTTACGTCCTGCATTTCAAATCGTAAAAACTTTACCCGGAGTAAGTGTTGTATCGGGAGCTTTTATAATGATAATGAAAGATAAACAATGGGGCGATAATGGAATTATGGTTTTTGCCGATTGTGCCGCACATCCTAATCCCACAGCACAAGAATTGGCTGAAATAGCTGTTGTTACAGCACAAACCGCTAAAAACGTAGCCGGCATTGAGCCGCGTGTCGCCATGTTAAGTTTCTCGACCAAAGGAAGTGCGAAACACGAAATGGTCGACAAAGTAGTAGAAGCCACCGCTATCGCTAAAAAAATAGCTCCCAACTTAGCCATCGACGGCGAATTACAAGCCGACGCCGCCATCGTTCCGTCGGTCGGAGCTAGCAAAGCACCCGATAGTCCGATAGCAGGAAAAGCCAATGTGTTGGTTTTCCCCACTCTCGAAGTAGGCAACATCGCTTATAAATTGGTACAACGCTTAGCCAATGCCGAAGCAGTAGGTCCTGTTATGCAAGGAATGGCTGCTCCTATCAACGACCTTTCACGCGGTTGTTCTATCGAAGACATTGTTAATGTAGTAGCTATTACTGCTAACCAAGCAACTATTTAAAAATAAGAAAGGAATTTTTCGAATAACGAGAAACTCCTTTCTTATTATTGAGTTAGGGTTAAAATAGTCCTGTAATATTTCCTTCTTTATCAATATCAATAACTTCGGCTGAAGGAACTTTTGGTAAACCGGGCATACGGATTATTTCGCCTGCTATCGGAATAATAAAACCGGCTCCCGAAGCAATTTCTATGTCGCGTATAGTAATAGCAAAATTTTCGGGACGATTTCTTACTTTCGGATTATCCGAAAGCGAATTTTGTGTTTTGGCTATGCAAATAGGTAATTTATCAAGCTGTAAATCGCTTATGGTCTTTAGCTGTGTACGTGCTTTAGCCGTATATTCTACTTTTGTTGCACCATACATTTTTCTTGCAATAATCTCTATTTTCTCTTCTACAGGAAGTTCCGTATCATACAGATAGGATAATTCTTTGTTGTGTTTTTTTGCTTCTTCCACAACCATTTCGGCTAAGCTAAGGGCTCCTTTTCCTCCTTTTGCCCAAGCCTCGTTCAATGCTACCTTCACTCCCATTTTACTGCAATGGCTTTCTATTAACTTTAATTCTTCTTCGCTATCGGAAGCAAACCTATTAATAGCCACAATGGGATTAAAATGGAAAGCTTTCATGTTTTCGATATGTTTATCAAGATTTGCCAATCCGATACGCAAAGCCTCGACATTCGGTGTTGAAAGTTCGGCTATCGCTTGATTTCCATGATATTTTAATGCTCTTACGGTAGCTACGATGACCACCGCATTAGGATGCAATCCGCAGCTTCGCATTTTAATATCGAAAAACTTTTCGGCTCCTAAATCAGAGGCAAATCCTGCTTCCGTTACAACAAAATCGCTGAATGTAAGACCTAATTTTGTAGCAACAACCGAGTTGGTTCCTTGTGCTATATTTGCAAAAGGACCTCCATGGATAATAGCAGGCGTATTTTCTAAGGTTTGTACTAAATTAGGTTTTATTGCATCTTTCAGTAAGGTTGCCATAGCACCCTGTGCGTTCAAGTCGCGAGCATAAATAGCTTGTTTATCATACGTATAGCCTACAAAAATATTTCCTAAACGCTGTTTTAAGTCTTCAATATCTTTTGACAAACACAATATTGCCATCACTTCGCTTGCTGCCGTAATATTAAAAACATCTTGTCGAGGAACGCCCTGTGTTCTTCCGCCAAGTCCTATTACAATGTCTCGTAACGAGCGGTCGTTCATGTCCATTACTCTTCTCCAGCTAATAGTGCGTGGGTCTAAATCGAAAGGTTTTCCTTTGTTTTGCAGTTGATTATCAATAAGAGCTGCCAATAAATTATTGGCTTTTTCGACGGCAGCGATATCGCCTGTAAAATGCAAATTTATATCTTCCATAGGTATCACTTGCGAATAGCCGCCTCCTGCCGCACCTCCTTTTACGCCAAAAACGGGACCCAAAGAAGGCTCACGCAATACGACTGTCGTTTTGTGTCCTAATACATTCATCGCTTGAGCCAAACCTATAGAGATAGTCGTTTTCCCTTCGCCCGCAGGCGTAGGCGTAATGGCTGTAACTAAAATCAGACGACTTTTCTTTACTTTTTCTTCGTCAATCAAATGCAAAGGTAGCTTTGCTTTATAACGACCAAAATACTCAAGATTTTCTTCTGCGATACCCATTTGCGATGCTATTTCATAAATGGGTTTAATTTTTGCTGCTTTTGCAATATTAATATCCGATGGAACCATATTTATAATACTTATTTATAATGATTTAATAATTTTAAAAATAGAAAAAAACAATCATTCGTTTTTTTGCAAATATACATGAAAATAATCAATTTACGCACGTATTTCTAAAAATAGCACACAAATTATGCAAATCACAAGCCGTTTTACTACACAGTATAAAGAGTTTAGAGAAAATATAGAAACAAGCGACTAAATATATTTTATGATTTAAAAAAGAATGGGGTGGGACATTACTAAATTCGCAGAGTTTCTTTGCGTTCTTTGCGTAAACTCTTTGCGTTCTTTGCGGTTAAAAAGAATAAGATGGTACACCACTACCCACTAATCTTGAACATTTTTTAATAAACCTTTATAATCTTTCTTTATACAAAACTTTGTAAGATTAACAACTAATAATTTAAAAGAAAGGAATACAATTAGTAAATATATACCTAAGCCAAATCTAAACAACAACTTCCAATAAATATCAAAAACAAAATCACTTGTAATACGATCATCGTATATAACAAATTCAAGCAATGCTAAAAATTTTGATGTAAAAATTATTAGTCCTTCGACAAATTCAAACCCATAACCTGTAGGATCATTACTTAAAATAAATATATTCATTACAGAAACAATGATTGGAATTATAAGTTCTCTAAATCTTTTAGTTATAGTAAACACAAAGATTTGAATGGCGGAAATTATTGCTACAATCCATAAAGTTCCCATAAAATCAATCTCACCTATATAAGTTGCAGAGTATCCCTCTATAAATAGAACACCTATTATGTGTCCAATGATGTAAAATAACATCATATAAAACCACAATAAAACAAACTGAACAGACTTTTTCATGAAAACTATTTTCTCCCTCCTATTTTATAATAAATAGCTTAAGTGTCCCCCTCTATTAGGACAGTTTTTTTTATTTGTTAATATTTTTATTTTTTAATGTTGCAAAAGTATACTTTTATTTGATTTCTTGCTCTTTTTTATCATAAATTTAAGAAAATTAAAAAGAATAAGGTGGGACACTACTCTTTCTTTTCCCCTGCCCTAATTTGATACATTACCCCCCTACTTTGTTGATAATAATACTTGCTCATAACTTAATAAAAGCGTTTGAAAATCATACTGATAGATAGTATCACTTCTAATTTCCATTTTATAATTACCTACTGCAACACTATCATTAGAATATATTCTTTTTTTCAAAAACACATTAACAATCTTTGACTTACTATCCCAAGACCGAACTAAATATTTCTCTTCAACAGGCAGATAACTTATATATTCAAAACTTCCTATATATTTTATTTTCATATTATTTAGGCTAAAATAATGCTTCACAGCAGCATTATAGACATTCCCAATATGTTGTCTATCTTTTAGCACTAATTCCGCATTCCCATCACCAGTAATATCTTCCATATAAATTAACGGAGGAGAAAGGAACCTAAATCTATTTACGTACTCGTTTTCGTCATTATCTATCCATTCTGCCTTAATTTTAATGCATGATAAGACATTACTACTATCTAATAAGGCTAATAAATA
>JAAYQB010000033.1 GCA_012519525.1 Bacteroidales bacterium
AAATATTTTATGCACAACATCGGACATTTTATGGGAATCGACACCCATGATGTAGGCGACCGAGATGTTATTTTTGAAGAAGGCATGGTAGCCAGTTGTGAGCCGGGCATTTATATCCCCGAAGAAGGAATCGGAGTACGCATTGAAACCGACATGCTGATAGCCGAAAAACCCATAGATTTAATGGCAAATGTGCCTTCTCGTTCAAATGATATAGAGGTAATAATGAAAGGGTAAATACTTTTAATGCATAATAATTTGTTTAAACATAATAATACTTAAAGATTATTTAGTACTTTTACAAATCATTTAAATAATTATAATTTTTTTTAAATGAATGTCGTATGTTTGCCTAAAAATGATTATCTTTGCAAAAAATATATAGTTATGACACTAATAGATTTTATTTCTCAATTTCCAAATGAAGAAAGTTGCAAGCAAAAGTTTGAGAAATATCGCGATCACGTTGGAGTAGTTTTACCTTGGGTTCATATAACAATTAGTAATGCAAAACGACAATTATTAAATACATTTCACGACATTAAACCCGAATTCTTACAAAACTATTTAGATGAGTTTTGCTACAAGTTTAATCGTAGGTATTTTGGAGAAGCACTCTTTGGAAGACTACTGGTAGCTTGCGTAAGCTATAAAAATGAATTTAGGTACAAATGCGGATAGTCATTAAAATATTTAATTGAATCGTTATAGAATATGGAAAATAAGTTTTTAACAGGAGAACTATTATACGGTGATGATTTTGATTTGCAACAAATTGAAAAATGGTATAAAGAAGAAGAAGAAGCGTATGCGGAATTAGAGGGTAGAGATGTGACTCAAGATAATTTTGAATATACAAATGTAGATCAGCTTTTTGGATTTTCTAAAATTCCTTCCAAAAAACATAAAAAAGTGCTTGGTTATGGAGCATCATGGGGGTTTGAATTTATTCCAATTATAGATAGAATTGATGATCTAGTCATTATTGAGTCCTCTGAAATAACAAAGTCGGAGATACTAGGAGATATTAAACCCAACTATGTGAAGGCGAACTCTTTGGGAAAAATTAACTTTGAAGATAACTCTTTCGATTTGATAACATCATTCTCAGTGTTACACCATATTCCAAATGTTTCGTTCGTTGTATCGGAATTAATTAGGGTTCTTTCATCTGAAGGATATTTGCTGATCAGAGAGCCAATACATTCAATGGGCGACTGGAGTGTTAAAAGAGAGGGTTTAACAAAAAATGAAAGAGGAATTCATTATAAACTTTTAGAACAATTTATTGATCAAGCAGGTGGTAAAGTAATAGGCAAAACGTATCATTTCTTTATCTACTCTTTTTTGAAAAGATTCTTAGGTAATCCGCGTTTTTTGAAAAGTAAATGGTATTTAAAAGTCGATAGTTTTTTATCTCGTTTGTTTCTTTGGAACTTTCATTATCATCCCAAAAATAAAAGGCAAAGAATAGCCCCTCAAATGGCATATTATGTTATAACAAAAAGCAAATGAAATTCCAATGCCAATAATCACTACTGAGCTCAAATGGTGTCAATAAGATAGCTTCAAAAATATGATTAAATTTTTTCATCAGTTTTATTTAAAACAAAGATTTTTCCCAAATTGGATTAGCATTTTTATTAATCCGTTCTTTTATCCTCGTCTATCGCTCTTAAGAATTATGAAGAAGTATGCTCCTCTTTTAAAAGGCGAACTTCTTGACTTTGGATGTGGTTCTAAACCTTATGAATCATTGTTTGTAAATGTGTCAAAATATACCGGCGTTGACATAGAGAATGAGTCGCATGATCATTCCAATGAAAATATTGATTTTTATTATGATGGAACTACATTACCCTTTGCGGATGAATCATTTGATTCGCTGCTCTCATCTGAGGTGTTCGAACATGTTCCTCATTTGGAACATACAATGAAAGAATTAACTCGGGTACTCAAAAAGGGAGGTCAAATCTTAATAACAGTGCCATTCTCTTTTCCGGAACATGAGATGCCACATGATTACAGAAGACTAACCTATGGAGGAGTGCAACAAATTTTATTGGATCATGGCTTTGAAATTAAGAGTTTTCAAAAATATGGATCTTACTCCAAAGTTGTTTTTCAATTGATCATCATGTATATTCATGATTTTATTTACGTTAAAAATAAATATGTGAATTTGATTTTGAATCTAATTTTCATTTTTCCTATTCAATTGATTTCCGCCTTATTCTCTCTTATAACAATCCCCAATAGATCCCTTTATTTTGGAACTGTTGTACTAGCTCAAAAGAAAAAATAATTATTGTTATTTTTACGGAGTAGTATATGTTAGTTTTTAACTAAAAATATATATCTTTGCCTCCATGTTACTCATGAGATTGAAACTGTAATTAAATTTGCTATTGTGATTCTAAATTGGAATGGGCAACCCTTTTTAGAGAAATTTTTGTCCTATTTGATTCAAAATATACCCTTAGAATATGAGATTTGGGTAGAGTCTGCTTCCATAGTTTATCATGTTGGCGGAGGAACTCTCTCAAAAAGTAATCTTTTTAAAACCTACCTTAATTTCAGAAACAACTGGTTCTTCTTGATTAAGAATTTACCGATTAACAAACTGCGAAACACCCTTTGGATTCGTTTCTTTAGTAGTACTTTCTTTTTTGATGACCGGTAAATGGGAAGAATTTACAACAGTTTGGAAAAGGATCTACCATGCCCTCAAAGATTACAAAAAAAAACGAAAGTCAAATGTGAAATCCTACCCGATAACGGATATTTTAAAACCGATCCTCATTCATCAGTGGTGCAATATTATCTGAAAAGAAAGAGGAAATTTAATGGGAATGAAATGATATAACAATTATGAATTACGAATTACGAGTTTTATATTGTGCTAATTTATAAATATATCTCATTGATATGATTGATTATCAGTTAATTGTTTTCTTTATCCTCAATTAACGCTTTCACCTTTTTATAATATTCATTCTCAGAATATAGGGTGACGGTTTTATGACGAGCTTTTTGAATGACGTCCATATAAAAATCATTATCATTGTACAATTTTTCTACCTCCCGGATGATGGCATCGATATCTCCAACTGGTACTACAGATCCGGTTACACCATGTTCGATTACTTCGGGCATTACTCCTAGATTGGTTACGATTAAAGGAGTACAGTAGTACATCGATTCTAGTAAAACCATAGGAAATCCCTCATACCAATGGCTCAAGAAAAGGATGATTTTACTTTTCTTATAAAATTGAACCATCTGATCCCGATTCAGCAAGCCCTCTAAAATTAGATTGGATGGTATGTCCAAATCTTCCGGTATTGAGGATGGATCTCCTGCCACTCTAAAAGTGTAATGAGGCATTCTTTTGGCTACTTCGACAAAATCAAAAAAGCCTTTTTCTATAGTCAATCTTCCCACAAAACCTATTTCTGTTTTCTGTTTCAAGTCAACCTCTTCGGTCCCAAATGCCTCTTTAGGTCGATAACTGTTAGGAACCACCTTAATCTTTGAAGCATTATATCCATTCTCAATTAAAAGTTTTTTTTGAAACTCAGATAGTGCTAAAAAATGATCTACCTTGTGAAAATAACGTAACTTTCTGACAAAATAAGCTCTGACGGTATAAGATAAACTCGCCAACCATTCTCCATTACAACGATTAAGGGTGCAGTTCCACTCTCGTCCCTTTTCCAAGCATTGATGACAAATTTTATTGTTGATAAAAAAAATACCAATGGGACAAAATAATCTGTAATTATGAAGTACTTGAACTACTTTAACTCCTTTTTTGGACAAAAAAGGGATAATAGATGGGGAAATGATAGGATATAGGTTGTGTAATATGGCTATATCAGGTTTAAACTCCTCTATAACTTGATTCAGTTCCCTTCTGCTTCTATAGTTGAATATAGATGTAAAAGTACCTCCCATTTTACCCAACCACCACTTTTTCATTTCAGCATAATTTCGGGTATAAAGTTGAACCTGATCTCCGTTTTTATCAAACAACTGTTTCTGAAACTCAACAACAGTTTCCTCTCCTCCACGCTGACTGTAATAATTGTGGATAATTAATATTTTCATGGTTCAATTTTTTTGATGTGCTCTTAAAATTACAAGTTACAAAGATATAAATAAATTTTGTAATTTGTAATTTGTAATTCGTAATTTTCTGTTTTCTGCGTTACAATACTCTAAAAATTTTTCAGAATAATTTGGTATAATTCGTTTTGTTGGTTGTCCATTTTTAGAAGACGAGTTTTTGTATGTTTTGATTCAGGAAGGGTATAATACGTTAATTGATACATATTATGTGTAATTTAGGCTGCTTTCTTTAATAATAGCGTCGATTTTCTGCATACAAAACATTGTAAATACTATATGCAGTAAAGACTATGCAAAAAAGTAAAAAAACATTTTATAACACAAAGTCTTGACTTTAATTAATGTTGTTTTTTATGTAACTCTGCATAATATTTACATATATTAATTCATTTAAAGCATAATTTATAGTTCTCCATTTTGGCTGAAAAAACTATTTTATACTGTTTTAAATATTAAAATACACAGTTATAAATTTAAAAGCATAAAGAATATATTCAGAAGTGTCTGATTTTTTTTTAAGATTATTGTTTATTTAAAATATTTATGTATATCTTTGCAAAAAATGCTTGTTTAATTAATAAAAACCTTAAAGATGATAATTAATTATAAAAAAAGCGTTTTAACAATAGCACTAATGCTTGTTGTATCACTGTGTTTTTCTCAGTCCGATACTGTTTTTTGGTTTGTTGCTCCGGATATTGTTCAAAAACAAAATAATGATGTTTTTGAAGTACCCATAATTTTTAATATTGCTTCATTTTGTAATCAACAAGTCAATGTAAAAATATCACAACCTGCATCTCCTTCTTTTCCGGTAATTTACAAAACAATAGCAGCAAACAGTAGCATTGAAATTGATGTTAGTGCATATATAAATGAAATAGAAAATAAACCGGCAAACAGCATTTTAAACAAGGGAATATTAATAGAAACATCGGATTTTGTATCAATTTACTATTCTATTAATTTAGGTAATAACAATCCGGAATCGTTTTCTTTAAAAGGACAAAATGCGCTTGGCACAGAATTTTTTATTCCCGGACAAAATCAAATAAAAAATAGAGAAAAGTATAACCATGAGATACCACCCTATAATAAATTTGATATTGTGGCAACAATGGATAGTACTTCCATTACTATAATTCCTAAAAATGACATTATCGGTCATAAAGCTCAAATTCCTTTTACAATTATGTTAAATAAAGGTCAATCTTACAGTGCTGTAGCAACTTCTCAACTAGGCTTGTATCATTTAGCAGGTTCACAGGTTACAGCAGATAAACCTATTGCAATAACTGTTACTGACGATCTTTTGGAAATTGATCCATGTGCTGATTTAATTGGAGATCAAATTGTCCCTATTGATAAAATAGGGGTTGAATATATTGTCATAAAAGGTCAGTTATCAGATAATAATGACCAGGTTTATATAACTGCTACTGAAAACAATACGTTAGTTACACTGTACGGAAGTACATCTAATAGTTTTAATTTATCTAAGGGAGAAACAAAAGGATTTTATTATCAATCAACAAGTAATACCATGTATATAACAGCTGATAAACCTATATATTGTTTTCAATTAACAGGTATGGGATGTGAATTAGGAGGGGCAATCGTTCCGCCCATTGTTTGTACAGGAAGCAACAAAGTTGCCTATAGAAGGGGAATAGCTGCTAAAACCAACCAATTGATATTAAATGTTTTTACAACAACGTCAAATATATCATTATTTAAAATC
>JAAYQB010000034.1 GCA_012519525.1 Bacteroidales bacterium
CAATGTTATTGAAGCAAATGATATTGTATCGAATATTTATCCTAATCCGGCTAACGATAATGTTACCATTCAGTTAAAATCAAATGAGCCGGCTTCTATCACCTTCTACTCTATCTTAGGGCAAGAAGTAATGTCAGCAATTTTAAATGATAATCAAACAACAATAGACGTATCGAATTTGAATCGTGGTTTGTATATAGTAAAAGTAAAACAAAAAGGTCAAACTTTTACATCAAAAATTAATATTTTTTAATAATCACATTTTTAACGGTAAAAAGCTGTCTTTTTAAAAGGCAGCTTTTTTTTATTAGTATTCATTTATCATACAATAATTAATAACAATTAAGGTTATATTTAAATGACTTATAAAACACAATAATTGATGAGCAATTCATATTATTCGCCAGGACGCTTTTCGGTTTTTCCTCCTGTTATTAAAAATCTTTTAATAATTAACGTTTTATGCTTTTTTGCTACTATTGTATTAAAAGAGACTTTTCAAATCGACTTATACAAATTATTAGGACTTCATTATTTTAAATCTAATATTTTTTCTCCTCATCAGTTTATCACTTATATGTTTATGCACGGAAGTTTTGGGCATCTATTTTTCAATATGTTTGCTTTATGGATGTTCGGTTCCGCTATAGAAAATTTTTGGGGAAGTAAACGTTTTCTTATTTTTTATTTAATCACCGGCATAGGAGCCGCATTAACACATTATCTGATTATTCACATACAACTTTCTCCCGATATTACTTTAATACAAAATGCTATACAATCACCTGATATAAACACATTAAAGGAATTAATTGCTCATCATAAATTTCACATACATGAATATTCGGGAGAAATATGGAATCAGTTTCTTGTATTTCAAGAAAACATATATACATTGCAGCTTGCACCGAATAATAGCGATGCAATGGAACAAATCAGCTTGTTTTTAAATAATTATTTGGAATACTTTGTCAGCTTACCCAATGTAGTGGGTGCTTCAGGTTCAGTATATGGCTTGTTGCTTGCATTTGGAATGCTATTTCCTAACTCTATGATTTATATCTATTTTTTATTCCCAATGAAAGCCAAATGGTTTGTATTAATTTTCGGACTTATTGAGTTAGCGGCAGGTATCTTCAGTAGCGGTGACGGCATTGCTCACTTTGCTCATTTAGGCGGTATGATTTTTGGATTGCTACTAATCATATTATGGCAAAATAAATCTAAATCACACTATAAACAATAAATACCAAAATGCGATTTTATTCAAATCCTTTTCGTAATGTTAATATAGGGAACAGAATTACTTGTTTTTTTCGTAATCCATCTCCTCTTAACCGTCTTATTATTATAAATGTAAGCATTTATATTATTTTATTATTATTAAAAGTATTTTTAAATCTGCTTGGGTTTTTATTTGTAAAAGATTTTAGCACTACTGTTACAAGTATCATAACATCTTGGCTAAGCGTTCCTGCCAATTTGGCAACTTTAGTATCACGACCTTGGACTTTATTGACCAGTATTTTTGTTCATCTCGATTTTTTACATATTTTTTTCAATTTATTAGTATTATGGTTTAGCGGAACTATTTTTTTACAATATTTTAAGAAAAACGCTCTCTATATTGTATATATATTCGGCGGAATAATAGGCAATATTTTATTTATTCTTTCTTATAATTACTTTCCTGTTTTTGCATCTATAAGCAATCAAGCCATTGCTTTAGGAGCTTCGGGAGGAGTGCTTGCCGTATTAGTAGCTACAGCAACAAAAGCTCCTAATCTGAAAATAAATCTCTTTTTAATAGGTAACATTGCTTTAAAATGGATAGCAATTGCATTTGTTGTTATAGACATTATCAGTATTCCTATGAGTAATTCGGGAGGACATTTAGCGCATTTAGGAGGAAGTTTGTTCGGATTTTTATATGCATTATTTCCTCAAGTTTCTACTATCCATATGCCTTCTTTTAAATTCCGTAAGTCTATGAAAAAACGAAAATACAGCTATTCGCATTCAAAAACAGATGAACAGTACAATCGAGAAAGAAGTGAAAATCGCAAGAAAATTGATGAAATTTTAGATAAAATTTCGAAATCGGGTTATCAAAATTTAACAAAAGAAGAAAAAGAAATCCTTTTTAAAACAAGTAACAAAAAAAATTGGTAAAATGGTCAAAAAAAGAAAAAGAAATCTTCTAAATTTCATTTTCATAGTACTCAATATTGTTTTTGCTATTTTGCTATTATTATCTTATCTTGCCAATTATATCTCTCCCGAAAAATACTTTTTCATTGCTTTTATGGGCTTATCTTATCCCTATTTATTATTAGCAAATACCTTGTTTTTATTTTACTGGATAATACAACTTCATCGTTTTTTCTTACTTTCTTTGATTTGCATAGCAATTGGTTTTTCTTTCATTCCGCGCTTGTATCAGTTTAAGAAAAAAGAAGTTGAACAACAAGACTCTACATCTATTAAAATAATGTCTTATAATGTAAATATTTTCGGATTATACAATTCTAAAAATACGAGTGATAGCATTTTTAATTATATACAAAAAGAAAAACCAAATATTATTTGTTTTCAAGAATATTTTCAAAATAATAAACATTATAAATACGATGATACCATAATAAATAAAACAAAAGCAAAATATAAGCATTTGTATATTAAAGGAAAATCTCATCAATTTGGCTTAGCCACTTTTTCTGTTTTCCCAATTATCAATAAAGGAATTATTATTTTACCCAAAGCAACCACAAACAAAGCAATGTTTACAGATATTGCAATAAAACAAGACACTATTAGAGTTTATAATATTCACTTTCAGTCTATTAAATTTGAAGAAACAGATTATCATTTTACTGAAAAAGTAACAAATATTGACATTGATATAAAAAATAAACGAACCCAAAAAGAAGCAAAACAAGTTTTTAAAAAATTAAAAAAAGGTTATTTAGCAAGAAGCAAGCAAGTGCAAACAATCGTAGAACACATAAAAAATTCTCCCTATCCGGTAGTTGTTTGTGGCGATTTTAATGATGTCCCTTGGTCTTATACCTATCAAAAAATCAGCAATTTACTCTCCGACGCTTTTGTTGATAGCGGTAAAGGATTTGCTCCTTCTTTTTATGTAAATCAACGATTACCTATTCGTATTGATTATGTTTTTTATGATAAACGTTTTTATGAAGTTACTAACTTTAAAGTAGACAATAAACCTTATTCAGACCATTTTCCGGTTCAAACTTTATTAAGCAAAGTTAAAATCTGACAAATATCCCTAAAGATGTCTCTTTAAATAATTTAATTATTCATTTTACGTTATAACTTTTGAGATACAAATACCATAAAAAAAATGAAACGTCTTTTTATTTTTACAGTTTTTATAGTTTTATTTACTAAAGCATCGGCTTCTTATATCCTGATTCCCATGGATAAAACTCAAACTAACCATTTAAAAGCCTATGGGATTGCTTATTGGACATTAACTAAAGATATTGACGTTAGCTGGTTATTAAATTATCGAGGAGGAAGTTTTCTTTGCCCTCATAATCAAGGAATTGAAAATGAATGTGTTATTAGAGGTGTAAGTTATAATGTAATAGCCGATATTCAAGCAAGTTCAATTTTATCAGAAATAGCACAAACTGATGTCAATATGAACGAAATTAAACTTACCAAAGCACCGAAAATAGCTGTTTATTCTCCTAAAAATAAACTTCCTTGGGATGATGCCGTAACATTGGTGTTGACCTATGCCGAAATACCTTACGACGTAGTGTATGACGAAGAAATTATGAGTGGCGTACTTCCCCTTTACGACTGGTTACATTTGCATCATGAAGATTTTACCGGACAATACGGAAAATTTTGGGCAAACTATCGTAATGCACAATGGTATATCAACGATGTAAGAGAAAATGAAGCAACAGCACGAAAATTAGGATTTAATAAAGTTTCTCAATTAAAATTAGCAGTAGCAAAAAAAATACGTGATTTTGTATCCGGAGGAGGCTATATGTTTGCCATGTGTTCGGCACCTGATAGTTTTGATATTGCACTCGCTGCCGATGGAGTTGATATTTGTGATGTCCCTTTCGATGGGGATCCTATAGACCCCTATGCTCAAAAAAAATTAAATTTCGATAATACTTTTGCATTTCATAATTTTAATATCACTATCAATCCTTATGAATACCGCATTTCAGATATTGACATTGACCCTGTTACACATTTAATGAATAAAAATAACGATTTCTTTACCTTATTTGAATTTTCAGCCAAATGGGACCCTGTTCCGACAATGCTTTGCCAAAATCATTCGCAAGTAATCAAAGGTTTTATGGGACAAACAACTGCTTTTAGAAAAGATAAAGTAAAACCCAATGTAACAATTATGGGAGAATCTAAAATTTTTAACGATGTTCGCTACATTCATGGAGAATATGGCAAAGGCACCTTTACTTTTTATAGCGGACACGACCCTGAAGATTATCAACATTTTGTTGGAGACCCTCCCACTGATTTAAATTTGCACCCTAATTCGGAAGGATATAGATTGATTTTAAATAATATTCTATTCCCTGCTGCTAAAAAAGAAAAACATAAAACATAAAAAAAAAGCTTGCTCTTAAATTAAAGGCAAGCTTTCCCATTTTTTGAATGAAGATTATAGTATTTATTTGGGATTAAATATTTAATTTATCATTATCAATCAGTGCAAAAGACAAATTTCCTTTTGCACATAAATCTTTTTCTACTTTTGCTATTGTCTCTACAACAAATATTAATCCTCTTTGATTAGTAATTTTAGCCGTTATTTCAATCGTATCTTTTGGTTTTACTTGCCTTTTAAATCTTACGTTATCTATTCCGACATAAAAGGGAGTTCGATTTTTTAATACGCCTTGTACTAATAAACAGCACGATTGTGCCATTATTTCACACAAAATCACTCCCGGAACTACGGGGTTGCCGGGAAAATGTCCTTGTAAAAAAAACTCTTCACCCGTAACATAATACGTTGCGTGTGCAATATTATTTTCATCAATATTAATTTCATCAACCAATAACATAGGCTCACGATGCGGAATAAGTTTTTTAATTTCTTCTCTTTTCATAAGTGTATTTATTTAAGCGATGATTTAAATAGTATTATTTTATAAATTTACGTATTGCAATTGTTCCATTGTGACCTCCAAAGCCCAACGAATTAGAAATTGCAATAGTTATATCGGTTTTACGTGCTTTTAAAGGAACGTAATCTAAATCGCATTCGGGGTCGGGTTCTAATAATCCGATAGTAGGATGCACAATTCCATCGTTCATTGACATTACAGCAGCTATTAGTTCGACACCTCCTGCAGCTCCCAACATATGACCTGTCATTGATTTAGTAGAGCTAATTACCGCTTTCCTTGCATTTTCTTCTCCTAATGCTAATTTTATGGCAAGCGTTTCTGTTTTATCGTTAAGAGGCGTACTCGTTCCATGAGCATTGATGTATAAACAATCATTAGCATTATAATTGGCTTCTTCCAAAGCAATTTTCATAGCATTTGCAGCCGTACTTGCATCCGGTCTGGGAGCTGTATAATGATAAGCATCACAAGTGTTTCCATATCCACATACTTCTGCATAAATAGTTGCATTTCTTTTTATAGCATGCTCATATTCTTCTAAAATAACAACTCCTGCTCCTTCTCCCAACACAAAACCTTGTCTACGAATATCAAAAGGTATTGAAGCACTTAAAGGATCTTCGCTTCTCGATAGTGCTTTTGCATTAGCAAATCCTCCAATAGCAATAGGTGTAACTGCTGCCTCTGAGCCTCCCGTTATAATAGCATCGGCATAACCGTGTTTTATGGCTCTATAAGCTTCTCCTATTGAATGTGTTCCTGTCGCACATGCGGTAACAATAGGCAAACAAGGTCCTTCTGCGTTATAAGTAATGGCTACATTGCCGGCCGCCATATTAGAAATCATGGTAGGTATAAATAAAGGCGATATCCATCCCATTCCGTTTTCCATCAATTTTTTACTTTCTGATAAAAAAGTATGAATTCCACCTACGCCTGACCCAATGTATACTCCTAAACGCTCCGGTGCTATTTCTAATTTACTATCTTCCATCGCTTGCTTAGCTGCAACTAAAGCAAAATGAGTAAACCTATCGGAACGACGAATTAAAGCTTTATCAATTTCGTGTTCTTCCGGATTAAAATCTTTTACCTCTGCAGCTAATTTTACGACAAAATCTTCAATCGGAAATGAAGTAATTTGACTGATTCCACAAATTCCACTTTTTAAATTATTCCAAAATGTGTTCACATCGCTTCCTATTGGCGAAACGATACCCATACCTGTTATAACTACTCTTTTCATATATAATTGATAATTTATTCCTAATTTCCAGACCAATGTAATACACAAGCACCTGTAGCAAAACCGGCACCAAAAGAACTTAACACCAATATATCTCCTTTTTGTAATTGATTGGATTTATTTAATTCATCTAATAAAATAGGAAGGGAAGCCGAAGCCGTATTGCCATAATGCTCAAGATTATGAGGAAACTTCTCTTCCGGTTCTCCTAAATTCTGTCTAATAGCTTCTATAATACGCATATTAGCTTGGTGAAGTACGTAAAATTTAACATCACTTTTCTGTACGCCTGCCGTATCTAAAACTCTATTAATATCAGAAATAGAATTTAAAACAGCTAATCTAAAAATTTCTCTTCCATTCATAACCAACGGCTTCCCATACTCCTTTCTTTTCACAAAAGGATTAAATTCTAATTTGCGTTGATAATATAAAGAATCAATATTAGAGGTGGTTGACAAGTAAACTGCTCGTAAATCATCGCCCGGTACTACAATAGCCGCAGCTGCACCGTCTCCAAATAAAATACTGGCATCTCGTTCTGTCCAATCAACAATTCTTGAAGGCTCTTCTGCACAAACGATTAATGCATTTTTCACTTTTCCTGCTTTTAAAAAAGCATCTGCTATATCTAAAGCATACACAAATCCTGTACAAGCAGTATTAATGTCAAGACATGGACAATTAGCAGCCCCTATTCTTCCTTGAAGAATACTACTAAAAGAAGGAGTTGCATATATATTTACTAAATTTGAGCAAATAATATAATCAATGTCTGAAGCTGTTAACTTAGCTTGTTCCAAGGCTTGTTCTACTGCCTGTGTTGCCAAATCGAATAAAGTTTCCGTAGATAATATTCTTCTATGTTTCACACCCGTACGGGTAGATATCCATTCATCACTCGTATCCAAAAAAGCAGCCAACATATCGTTACTTACGGATAATGATGGTAACGCACTGCCTGTCCCTATAATCTTCATATTATAAAATTTAAGTTTTTTTTACATTATTTCATAACAAAAAAAACATTGCAAAGGAAAAGTTTTTTTCAGTAGTATAAAAAAAAATGGTATAGTTCTACTTGAAATGGGACAAAATAGCATTTAAAGGGATAAAATAGCATATAGAGGGATAATTTGAAAAAATATCACTTTCTTATTGTTTTTTTTTATACTTTTGCGATGGTTTTATATAATACAAATGGAGAAAAAAACACCTATATTTTTAGCTGAAAAGGTAAATATTGTCAAGTTTTTAATTTTTGTTACTGTTTTTGCATTAACTTTTATTTTCATTTATGAGCCTTTTAATGGTGAAAAACTATGGCAAAAACTCATAGGAAAAGAACATGCTTCATTATATATGAGTTTTTTAATCGCAATAGGATTTGTCGTCTTAATCATTAGCCGATTACTACTATATAAAGCACAAAAAAAGTTTACAATCAGTTATGTTTTTTACATTCTATGGATGATATTAGAAATAAGTTTCATTACACTGATATGTACACTTGTAGCTTGGAGTATTAATACACAAAATACCAATTTTTCTACTATACTACCTCGTACATTCTATTATACCGTATCCATATTACTTATTCCTTATACTGTTTTTTGGTTGTATTTTTCTCTCAAAGAAAATGAAAAATTATTAAATATAATAAAAAAGGATAAGAAAGAAGATGATGACGAAACACCTATAAACAACACCAAAGATTTAATTAATTTAAAAGATGAAAATGGAAATCTTAGATTATCTGTCAAATTAGAACATCTTTATTATATGGAATCGGCAAATAACTATATCTATGTATATTACGAAAACAGCAAAAAAGAACTTTCAAAATCTACGCTTCGAAGTTCATTAAAGATTATAGAAGAAAGTTTTCCTGATATTGGACTGATACGCTGTCACCGTTCTTATATCATTAATTTTAAAAAGGTAAAAGTTTTAAGAAAAGACAAAGAAGGACTGAAGATAGAATTAGATTATGATGGGATTGCCGATATTCCTGTTTCCAAAACTTATGTAGATGAAATTATAAAGCTGTTTTCCAAACACTCTGTGTAGTTTTTCTAATATATAGTCGTTTGTTTTCAAATCATTGATAAAATTTAAACAGTTAACTGCTACCGTTTTTACTTTTTGTGTACTTTTGTAAGTTGTAAAAGATATAAAAAACACATATGAGTTCGTTATTAAATAAGTTAGAAGCAATTCATTCCCGCTGGCTTGAAATCGGAGATTTAATATCACAACCGGATATTATTGCCGACATGAAGCGTTATGTGAAATTAACAAAAGACTATAAAGATCTTCAAGTAGTTATAGACGTCTATAAAGACTATAAGAATGTATTAAGCAATATCCAAAACGCAAAAGATATTCTTAATAATGAGAAAGATGAAGAGTTTCGTACTATGGCAAAAGAAGAATTAACTACACTTCTTGAGCGTAGCGAGCAATTGGAACAAGATATACGTCTTCTTTTAATTCCTGCAGATCCGCAAGACAACAAAAATGCAATTGTAGAAATACGAGCAGGGACGGGAGGCGATGAAGCAAGTATTTTTGCCGGCGACTTATTTAGAATGTACACACATTATTGCGAAAGTAAAAATTGGAAGTTAGATGTAGTTTCCGCTACGGAAGGAACCATTGGAGGTTTCAAAGAAATAGTTTTCAATGTTATAGGAGATGGTGTATACGGATTATTAAAATACGAATCGGGTGTTCATCGCGTACAGCGTGTCCCGCAAACAGAAGCTCAAGGAAGAGTACATACTTCCGCTGCGTCTGTCGTTGTTTTACCCGAAGCTGACGAATTCGACGTTGTCTTAAATGAAAAAGATATACGTAAAGATACTTATTGTTCATCAGGTCCAGGAGGACAATCTGTTAATACAACTTATTCTGCTATTCGATTAACACACATACCTACAGGAATAGTAGTAGCCATTCAAGATGAAAAATCTCAGATTAAAAACTATGAAAAAGCATTGAAAATCCTAAGAACTCGTATTTATGAAATGGAGTACCAGAAATACTTAGACGATATTTCGAGCAAACGTAAAACAATGGTGTCTACAGGAGATCGTTCGGCTAAAATACGCACCTATAATTACCCTCAAAATCGAGTTACCGATCATCGTATTAACCTAACAATGTATAATTTGACTAACTTTATTAATGGTGATATACAAGACACCATCGAAGCGCTACAAGTAGCAGAAAATGCAGAACGACTAAAAGAATCTATGGATATTTAAACTTTAAAAGATATTTGTGTATGAAAACAGCTATTTTTCCCGGCTCATTCGATCCTATTACAAAAGGACATAAAGATATTGCCATCAAAGCATCTTTATTATTTGATAAAGTATATGTAGCTATCGGAGATAATTCGGATAAAAAAAATATGTTTTCAAAAGAGCAACGCTTAGCATGGCTTCGATTAGTTTTTGCAAACTATACCAATATCGAATGCATTATTTATTCGGGACTTACTATTGAATTCTGTAAAAAACACAACATAAATTATATTGTAAGAGGATTAAGGTCAATCAATGATTATGAAAACGAAAAAAACATTGCCTATACCAATAAATCCTTATACCCTAGTATAGAAACCGTTTTTCTGCTTTGTGATAGCTCTTATAGCCACATTTCTTCTTCTGTTGTAAAAGAAATTATACAACTTAACGGATGCGTTAAAAATTTTATTCCTGAAGAAATTACTTTTTAAATGAAACTACTTTTTAAAACTATTTTAATTGCTTTGTTTGCATGTTTTATTAGCACTTCACATGCTTTAAAACCTGTTTCAATCAATGGGATAGCACCTTTTGCAAAAGGAAAAGAAATTCG
This sequence comes from Bacteroidales bacterium, assembly GCA_012519525.1. Taxonomy (GTDB): domain Bacteria; phylum Bacteroidota; class Bacteroidia; order Bacteroidales; family WCHB1-69; genus UBA5266. The sequence continues at coordinate 10,267 of JAAYQB010000034.1, forward strand.
ATTCTATTACTATGATGATTTATTAAGTAAAACTAAAATTTTAATATCCTCAACAAAGATTAATGACACCGGTTTTTTTAGCGTTAAAATACCTGCATTAGAAACACGCGAACTAATTATCAACATCAACACCACTGAAGGAAGTTTTTTTATAGAACCGGAAAAAACATATCAGCTGACATTGTTTACCAAAGAACAACTATTCAATTCGTTAAACGCAACATTATTAGGAAACAGCATTAATATAAGAATAAAACAATCGGACTCAAACGAGTTAAATTGGAAAATCAACTACTTTAATCAATACTATAATTATTTTCTCTACAAACATGCCCCTGCTATTATTTATTTGGTCGATCAATCAATATACGATAGCCTTATGAATATCATTATTGATAAATTTCCTATATCCGACAATCCCAACGACTTTTATTCAGTATATGTAAAATTTCGTTTGGCTGAAATAGATAGAATATATTACAAAAAAAGCTATGATAAATTATATTCCAAATATTTGGACAGCAAATATATTTACTATCACAATCCGGCTTATATGGATTTTCTCACTGCCTTTTTTAACAATTTTTTATACAGTGGAACAAAATATATCACAAAACAAATACTATATCAAAACATTAATGATTTAAACAATTATTTTCGTTTACTTGACGAATTAGGAAAAGAACCCATGCTTGTCAATGAAGTGATACGAGAAATAGTATTGATACAAAATTTAAAAAGCTTATTTTCTTACCATGAAGAATTTAATCTTGTTAATATTCTATCATTATTAAAGAAAGCCGGCGAAAACACAAAATTTCCGGAACACAAAAAAATGGCGGAAAATTCTATCAAACAACTCATGTTATTACAAAAAGGAACAACAGCACCCGATTTTACGCTAAAAACCATTCATAACGAAACAATAAAACTATCTGATTTTAAAGGAAAATACATCTATCTTCATTTTTTCACTACCGATTGTCAGGAATGCATTCGCGAAATGTTAATTATAAAAAAATTACACGAAACTTATTCCCAAAAAGTCGTATTCATCAGTGTTTTACTTGACTTTGAAACTACCCGTTTGTATCATTTTGTTAATTCACACCCTGAATTTAAGTGGAAATTCGCTCATTTTGATAATGATTTTTCTTTCATTGATAACTATAAAGTATACGCTCTTCCTTTAGCAATAATTTTTGATAAAAAAGGAAATATTCTTTCCTACCCTGCCCCGGATACCGAAAAAATGACTTCGTATTTTTTTAGTTTATTTGATCCGATAAACCAAAAACAATAAATAATCCACAATAAAATATATGTTAGAAAGCATTGCTTATTTGCTAAAATAGTATTAACTTTGCATAAATTTTCCTATGACATGGAAAGAAATATAATATAAATAAATTCAAATAATTAAAAAAAAACATCTGTTATGGATTTAAAGAAAATACTTGCCGATTTAGAGGCTAACAACCCAGCACAACCTTTGTACTTACAGGCTGCAAAAGAAGTTCTTGAAACAATTGAAGATTTTGTTAACAAAAATCCAAAATACGATAAATATGCTATCGTAGAAAGACTTTTAGAGCCGGAAAGAATTATCCAATTTAAAATAACTTGGGTTGATGATAATGGTAAAATTCACGTAAACCGTGGATATCGTGTACAACATAATATGGCTATAGGACCTTATAAAGGCGGAATTCGTTTCCACCCATCTGTTAATGTAGATTCAATGAAGTTCTTAGCTTTTGAACAAACTTTCAAAAACTCATTAACGACTCTTCCTATGGGAGGCGGAAAAGGTGGTTCGGATTTTGATCCTCAAGGAAAATCAGAAAACGAAATGATGCGTTTCTGTCAATCATTTATGACTGAATTACAAAAATATATTGGACCTGAAACAGACGTTCCTGCCGGAGATATAGGAGTCGGAGCACGTGAAGTCGGTTTTATGTATGGACAATATAAACGCATCCGCGATGAGCATGTTGGTGTTCTTACAGGAAAGAGCTTAAATTGGGGTGGTTCATTGATTCGTCCTGAAGCTACCGGTTTTGGGTCTATCTACTTCTTACAAGCAATGTTAAAAGCTAAAAAAGACTCTCTCAAAGGTAAGAAAATTGCCGTTTCAGGTTTCGGTAACGTAGCTTGGGGTGCCGTATTAAAATTAGAAGAACTTGGAGGTAAAGTAATTGCTATTTCAGGACCTGATGGTTACATCTTAGACGAAGATGGTGTTACCGGCGACAAAGTTGATTATATGAGAGAATTATTAGCTACAAGAAACAATGTGGTAGCTCCTTATGCAACCAAATATCCTAAAGCTAAATTCATCGCAGGTAAAAAACCTTGGGAATTGAAAGTTGACATTGCTATTCCATGTGCTATTCAAAACGAATTGAATCTTGACGATGCTAAACAATTAGCAGCTAACGGATGTCAATATGTTGTTGAAACTTCTAATATGGGATGTACTGCCGATGCTATTTACTACTTACAATCTAAAAAAATCTCTTTTGCTCCGGGAAAAGCTGCTAATGCCGGAGGCGTTGCAACTTCAGGATTAGAAATGACGCAAAACTCAATGAAACTATCTTGGCGAAGAGAAGAAGTTGATGAAAAATTACATCAAATCATGAGTAGCATCCATGAAAACTGCTTAAAATACGGTACCGAAAAAGACGGATATATCAATTACGTTAAAGGTGCTAACATCGCAGGATTCATTAAAGTAGCCGATGCTATGATTGAACAAGGTGTTGCTTATTAAAATTCACTTTTAATATATCACTACGAAAAAGAGGATGTTTTTTACATCCTCTTTTTTTATATTAATTTTGACTTAATATTTAAAAATAATGATAAAAATCTTCCGTAAAATCATTATAAACAAACAATTAAAATGTATTAAAAGAAGTTACCCTTTTGAGGTAGCCTCTTGTGAATTGATTTAGTATTTTTTAACTCTTATTCCTTTTCCGCTTCTTTATCTCATTATCTGTATTTTCCGTGTAAGCACTCCTTCATCCGTATGTATTTTGATGAAATACATACCATTATTTAAATCACTCACATCTAATGTTTTGTTATTTTCATTGACGAAGTAGTGTCTCATTTTTTTTCCCATTATATTATACAATATCACTTCTTTTATTTGTACATTTTCACTTTTAATATCTATAATAGAGTTTGCAGGAATAGGAAAAACTTCAATATTTACTTTTGCATAAGTAGTTATATTATTAGTATCAACAAGATCAAAAACGGCTGTAAATAAAGATAAGGTTTGTATGGAATCACAAAATATACCATCTGATGAAGTTGCTTTAATAAACATGTCATAAGTATATTTTCCTAATGGAAGCTTATATAATGGTAAATCAAATGCAAAATTTAAAAAACCAATGGAATCCGTAGGGTGAAAATCTTTTTTTAAAGAATAATAGATTGAATTAACAAAAATTTCATCGTCATAATGTTTTAAATTAAATCTACAATCAATGAATGTACCGGCAGGATATACTTCTTCGCTTACATTTTTAATACAAAATAAGAGCAAAAGCATAGAATCTTTTTTAGTATAGACTTTTCCATCTACATCTCTAAAATTATCCGCTCTATCAAAAATACCGCACACAGACCATTTAAGGGTATCTTTACAAGGATCTTGTGCTTGTAATTGAAAAGCTAAAATTAAATTTAATAGCAATAAAAATGTTATTTTTTTCATTTTAATGTAAATTCTTTATTGATAAAAAAATCATTGTTTTGCTATCAAAAGAATCAAACAAAACAATGATTTACACATTAATTAATTTTCATTTAAAAAATCAACCGTCATTTGAAGATAATGCTCCAATTCGTTAGGACTTATATTTACATATACTATTTGGTAATTACTGCACAAATGTCCTACATTAAGCTCTCCTTTTATTCCGGGATCATTTGTTGATAAATTAAGATGTATTTCTGGGCTAGGTTCTCCATTATCATCAAAAAATATAATTTCTGAACCAACCACATAATTAAATACTGAATGAGTGGTAGCTACCCACCCCCACACAGTGCGCATTGTGGGTGGACAAGTTGAATAATCTATATAAGTTACACCATAATAGTAAGTTGTATCTATATCAGGATGATAATAATCTTTTTGAGTTTGGTCTTTTTGAACATTAACTTTTGATTCTATTTGCTTTAAATCTTCCTTTTGGCATGCGTTAAACACACTAATACCAATAGTTGCAAAACATAAAACAACTGCAATATATTTAATATTTTTCATGTTATATTATTTTAAAATTATTTATAATCGATTTTATTTTACTGTGTGTGATTTTGCGTTTTGTTTAATTTTTTTTAGCATCTTAATATATTCTTTTTGCTCACTGCATTACGCTTACGTTCACACTTCCGTTTATTATTTGCATATCTATTATTATGCGAGTTTCTTTCATTTGATACTTGATAATTTAGCGGGATTAATCCGCAATATATGTGTTATTACCTCCCACACATAAGCACTTTGTCGTATTGCTATATAAGCTACGAAAAATGTATTGCTTAAATTATTATAAGCATGGGGGAATAATAATGTTCTGTTTTTTATTAAATTATATGTATTTTTATAATTTATTTTACTATTAATTGCACACAAACAATTGTACAGTTTACTTATTAAAGCAAATGGTAGTAGTAAGAATGTATAGTACTTATTTTTCATAACATAAAAAATCTATTATTTTGTTTTTACAAAGTTATAATAAAATATTTACAAAAGCAAAATTATTTATTGTTTTTTTTAAATTTGATTTTTAATAACTTAAGCGGATTAAATTAAAGTCAAAATAATTTTTACTGTTTTTTTACTTCTATTCTTGGCATAAAATGGAAGCAAAAATAAAAAATAAACTACAAATGGAATAACTTAACAACTACTCATCAGATGACCTGAAGCCATCCGATGAGTGAAAAATAACTTATAAGTTTTTTAAAATAAAATCAGTGAGTTTAATGTATAGATGTAAACGAGTATTTCCTCCCATAATAAAGTGATTTTTATTAGGATAGAAAAATTGTTCGTATTGTACACCTGCTTTATTTAAAGCACTTACCATATCTACTGCATTTTGAAAATGCACATTATCATCTGCCGTTCCATGTACAATAAGGTAGTTTCCTTTTAATTTATCGGCATGGGTAATGGGTGAGTTTTCATCATAACCTTGAGGATTTTCTTGCGGAGTTTGTAAAAATCGCTCCGTATAAATGTTATCATAATAACGCCAATTAGTTACAGGTGCTACTGCTATTGCCATTTTAAAAACTCCTTCTCCTTTTAATAAACTTAAAGTAGAAAGATAACCTCCAAAGCTCCATCCCCATATACCAATGCGACTGCTGTCAACATAAGATAGTGTTTTCAGATAATTAGCTGCCGAAATTTGATCCTCCGACTCTAATTTTCCCATTTGTTTATATATACATTTTTTAAACGCATCACCTCGTCCGGCAGTTCCTCTATTATCGACACATACAATTATATAGCCTTTTTGAGCCAATAATTGATACCAAGAAAAATCCATTCCCCTTGAAAATGAATTGCTGACTTCTTGCGACCCTGGACCGCCATACACATACATCAATACGGGATATTTTTTAGTAACATCAAAATTTTTAGGTTTAATCATCCATGCATTCAACTGAATTCCTCCTTCGATAGGTACTGTAAACAATTCTTTTTCAGAAAATCCATATTCTTGCATACGTTGTTTTAAAGTTGCATTGTCTTGTAATACACGCAATTGTTTTCCTGTATAATCGTGAAGAGTGTAAACAGGAACACTATTAGCATCGGAATAAATATTGTAATAATAAGTGGCATTTGGATGAAAGGTAGGCGTATTCCAACCTTTGCCATTGCTAAGCATTTTTTTATTTTTGCCGTTAAAATCAATACGATATAAATCTCTTTGTAATACATTCGACTCATTAGAAAGATAATAAATGTATTGTCTTTTTTCGTCAATAGCACAAACGCTTGCCACTTCCCACTGTCCGGATGTCAAGGCTTGGATTTTTCCTCCCATCGTTACTTTATAAAGATGATTAAATCCATTGCGTTCAGATGTAACTATCAATGTTTTATTGTCTTTTAGAAAATAATATTCATCGGTAACATCTATCCACGATTCGTTGACATCGGCATAGACAAGTTCTTTGGTTTTTTTTCTTACATTATAATCATAAAATTCCAAGCGATTTTGATGTCTATTCATCTTTAACACAATTAAATCTTGTGCATTAGGAAGCCAATAAATTCTTGGAATATAACTATTGCCGTTATCTCCCATATCTATTTTTGTAGTTGTAGAAGTAGCTATATTATATACATATACCTCTACCAACGAATTGTCTTCTCCGGCTTTGGGATATTTGTATCGGTATTCGTCAGGATAGAGATTGCCCCACATAACCATAGAAAATTCTTTTACTCGCGATTCATCAAAACGTAAAAAAGCAATGTTCTCTCCATCGGGCGACCACGAAAAGGCTTGCGACATGTGCAATTCTTCTTCATATACCCAATCCGCTATGCCATTGAGGACATAATTGTATTTTCCATCTGTAGTAATTGCTGTTTCAGTATGATTAATAATATCTGCAACAAATAAATTATTATCCCTTACAAAAGCTATTTTATTTCCGTCGAACGAAAAATCGGCAAAACTTTGTTTGCCTTTAGCCGTATCGGAAAGAGGAAACAACTTTTTTGTTGTCAGATTATAAATATAATAAAATGCTTTGAAAGACCGACGATAAATACTTTCGACTTGTGTGCCTATAAGCAAATATTTTTCGTCTTTATCCAATTGATATATCTGTACATCTTTCAATTCAATAGCGTTATTAGATGCCGATTTAATATCGTTATTTGACACTATTTGTTCGTGTTTTTCTCCTGTTTTAAAATAGTAAGAAGCTATTTCGTATTTGGTTTTCACCGTATAAAAATCACCTTTCGGCATGGGTTTAAATCCCGGAACATTTGAGGGATAAAACAAATATTTAGTCCAAATGTCTTCTAAAGTAATTTCTTTTGTCTGTGAAAAACTATAGGTGAAAATAAAAAATATACTTGTTATTAATAAAAATTGTTTTTTCATATCCTTTGCATTTTATTATTGATATTCTATTAATCATTTACGAAGACTGTAATTGCTTACAATCTTCGTAATAATAATTATTAACAGTTGTGTTATTTTATTCAGACAAACAACACACTAAATTTCTATCGCCATAAGCGTCATCAACTTTCGATACTGTAGGCCAATATTTATCGTCGTGTGGAAGTGGAAACGCCGCTTGCTGACGCGAATAAGGTCTATCCCATTCGTCGGCACATACAACATCCATAGTGTGAGGGGCATTCTTAATTACATTATTTTTCCCATCTACTTTCCCACTTTCAATATCGGCAACTTCTTTACGTATTTGAATCAAAGCATCACACAATCTATCTATTTCTCTAAGTGGCTCGCTTTCGGTAGGTTCTACCATTAAAGTACCATGTACAGGGAAAGCTACTGTCGGAGCATGGAATCCATAATCCATTAATCGTTTAGCTATTTCGCCTACTTGAACCGTTAAACTAAATGAATTACAATCCAATATCATTTCATGAGCAACACGACCTTTAGAACCTGTGTACAATATTTTATAAGTGTCTTTTAAACGAGTCATTATATAGTTGGCATTTAAGATGGCGCATTTTGTAGCTTCGGTCAAACCTTCGGTTCCCAACATTTTAATATAACCATAAGTAATGGGTAGTAATGATGAGTAGCCGTAAGGTGAGCCTGAAATAACTCCTCCTTTTTCTCCTCCCACTTTTACTAAAGGATGCTTTGGTAAATAATCTACTAATTCTTTGGTAACACAAATAGGACCTACTCCGGGACCTCCTCCTCCATGAGGCATTGCAAAAGTTTTATGTAGATTTAAGTGGCATACGTCAGCACCAATATATCCCGGACTTGTTAGTCCGACCTGTGCATTCATATTGGCTCCGTCCATATATACTAAACCGTTGTTTTTATGAACAATATCTATTATTGTTAAGATTTCATCTTCAAACACCCCGTGAGTAGAAGGATAAGTTATCATCAAGCAAGCTAAATTATCTTTATGTTCTTCGGCTTTAGCTCTCAAGTCTTCTACATCTATTTCTCCATTTTCTCTTGCTTTTATAATCACTATTTTCATTCCCGCCATTGCTGCCGAAGCCGGATTGGTTCCGTGTGCAGAAGAAGGTATTAAACAAACATTGCGATGCGATTGTCCTTTGTCTTTAAAATAATTACGTATAACTATCAATCCTGCATATTCGCCCGAAGCTCCCGACTGAGGCTGTAATGATGTGCCGGCAAAACCTGTAATATCAGCTAAATCTTTCTCTAACTCTCGTATCATTTCTAAATAACCTTCAGCTTGATCGGCAGGAAGGAAAGGATGAACACCTCCAAATTTACTCCATGAAAGAG
>JAAYQB010000035.1 GCA_012519525.1 Bacteroidales bacterium
GATGGAATGGCAAATGTAAAAATCAACTTAGCAATCTTTGAAAACGTTGTAAATTATATTAAAAGAGGCAATACCTTAGCAATGTATCCCGAAGCCGGACATCAAGATAAACATTATTTAGGAAAATTCTTTTTGTCATATACACGCCTCGCTTTTGACACTGCAGCAAGCAGTAATTTTGAAAAAGAAGTATTTATTTTGCCTTGTGCCAATCATTACACCGATTATTTCGGCTGGCGCGAAGAAATGATGATGACCTATGGGAAACCTCTATCTATCAAGCCTTATTATGAATTATATAAAACACAGCCAAGGCAAGTACAAGAAAAAATAAATGAAATTATCCGTGCAGAAATCGAAAGTATGATGCTCAACATAACCGATTTGGAAAATTACGATGCCATTTATTTTCTACTTCAAACTTACGGAAAAAAGTTTGCTGTAAAAAACAACTTAAATCCCAATAAATTACCTCAAAAGCTCACTGCTGACCAAAAATTGGTAGCCTTACTTCAAACAGCCTCTGACAATAATGCAGCGAAAACCAATGAACTCTATGCTTTAGCAATGCAATATAAAAACGAATTAAAAGAATTAAAATTAAATGATGATATTTTAAATAAACCACTCAATATAAGCTCTTTATTTGTATGGCCAATCTTATTTATTCTTGGATTTCCTTTATTTTTATATGGATTTTTACACCATATTATTCAATATATAATTCCCAACATCATCATAAAGAAAGCGGTAACAGACATCATGATGCATGGTTCCATTAAACTTGGCGTTAGTTATGCAACTATACCTCTATTTTATCTTATATTTTTCGTGATAAGTTTATTTTTCATGCATCCTCTACTCAGTATTGCCTATTTATTTACTTTACCGTTTTTCGGCATATTGGCTTGGAATTATAGAAAATCGTTTTTACATTTTAGAAAAAGATACCGATTTTATCGATTAGTTATTTCTAAAAATAAAAAATTAGAAAATATTTTAAGTATACGCGAAAAATTATACGATACAGCCAATAAAATAATTGAATAGAATAGTATACTATTTTATTCTAAATTTCATTGTTTTTTCTTCGCCTAAATACACCTCTATCAAATCATTAATAGCAAGAGAAATAGGAATAATAGGAGAACCTAAAAACAAAATATCCCCTGTCTTCATCGTAAAATATTGAGAAATAAAACTAATAAGCTGTTCGGAAGAATAAATGCAAGCCGAAGTATCTCCCTGAAATATTTCCGTATTATTTTTTACCAATTTCAACCGTATAGTATCCAAAGGACCAAAGTTTTCTTTATCATAAAAAGGGCTAATTGCAGCCGAGTTCTCAAAAACACAACTACTTTCCCAAGGTAAACCTTTTTCTATTGCTTTGTTTAATTTTTCTTTATCGAAAAAATTAACGCCTGTCGCTATTTCTTGAAAATAAGTCGGGGCGAAATTTTCTTGGATATATTTCCCTAATTTATTAATCTTCAACACTAATTCTACTTGGCAATAAAGCTGTTCGACAAATTCCGGAATATAAAACGGACGATTGTTTGTAAGAATAGAAGTGTCGGGTTTCATATAAAACAACGGAACGTCGACTTCGGAAAAAGAAGTAGAAAGTTGAGGATAATTATTGTAAAAACAAATAATTTTCATTTTTAATCCAACATATTTTGTGCTGAACACAAAGCTTTTACAAAAACATCTATTTCTTTTTTTGTGTTATAAACCGCAAACGAAGCTCTCACAGTTCCCGGTATATTTAAATAATCCATCAACGGTTGTGTGCAATGATGTCCTGTTCTTACAGCAATTCCCATAAAATCAATCAGTGTTCCCGTATCGGCAGGATGATGGTTCCCCAATAAAAAAGAAATAATAGCACTTTTTTCCTTAGCCGTACCTATCAATCGAATGTTTTCAATTTCTTTCATTTGTTCTACCGCATAACGGAGCAATTCTTTTTCGTAATCTATCATTTGCTGATGTCCCACCTCTTCAACAAATTGTAAAGCATGCTGCAAGCCAATAGCTCCTGCAACATTGGGAGTGCCTGCTTCAAATTTAAAAGGCAAATCATTAAATGTTGTTTTTTCAAAACTAACATGCTTTATCATTTCTCCTCCTCCTTGATAAGGTGGTAATTGCTCTAACCAATGTTCTTTTCCATACAACACCCCTATACCCATAGGAGCGTAAATTTTATGCCCTGAGAAACAATAAAAATCACAATCAACGGCTTGCACATCTATTCCGCATGATTTTATTCCCTGAGCTCCGTCAAGCAATACAGGCACTTGATGTTGATGAGCAATATCAACAATTTGTTTTATCGGATTAATAGTTCCTAATGAATTAGAAGTATGTGTAATGGCTACAATTTTTGTTTTTTTAGTAAACAGCTGTTGATAATCGTCTAACAACAAGTCGCCATTTTGGTCAATACCAACGACTTTTAAAACAGCACCACTTTTTTCGCAAGCCAACTGCCAAGGAACAATATTAGAATGATGTTCCATTCTGCTCACAATGACTTCGTCGTCTGCTTTCAGCATTTTTTGAGCAAAAGTAGCTGCAACTAAATTGATGCCCTCGGTCGTACCTCTAGTAAAAATAATTTCGTGAGAATATTTTGCATTAATAAATTTTTGCACTTGTATTCTTGCTTTTTCATAAGCTTCGGTTGCTAACGTACTCAAATAATGTGCGCCACGATGTACATTGCTGTTGATAGTTTCATAATAATCAGAAACAGCATCTGTAACGGTAATCGGTTTTTGCGTTGTAGCTGCATTGTCTAAATATATCAACGGCTTTCCGTGTACTTGCTGAGATAGTATTGGAAAGAATTGACGTATTTTTTCATCTACATTCATTATTTCATCCATTTTAAATAACGCGCATATAACAATATAAACAATAAAGGAAAGAACAAACTTACTACATTAAATTTAGAATGCAATATCAATAAAGGTAATGCCAACAATAAGATTTGACTTATAACATAAAGATGAAAACCTATTTTTCTTCGAATAAACATATAAACGGCTCCCACTACCGCTAAAGCATAAACAGCCAATAACACAATGAAATAATATCGAGGAATGGCAATGAAAATCTCTGCCATTTCTAAATATGCCTCTTCTAACTGACCACCCATCACTGATGCCACTTGCTCGAAAAGGATAGGAATTTTATCATAATAAATATAGGAAAACAACTGTGATAAAACAGAAAATCCACTTCCAATAAAAGTCAATATACACAAAAAAGTTAAAAATCCCGGACGAGGCTCCGGTTTTGAATCGGTTTCATTAAAATGTAAGCCGTCTTGATTGTAATTATTCATAAATTGGTTACTTTTAAAAATTGAAAAATAATGTTATGCCTTTGCTTCTTCTTTTAACATAGTTAAAATGGCTCCCGTAGGACAAGCTGCAACGCATTTCATACATGCCGTACATTTTGTTGAGTCGATAAAAGCCAAATTATTTTCAACCGCAACAGCTTCAAACTCACATGTTTTTTCACATTTACGACACGCTATACAAGCTACTTTGCAGTTTTTCTTAGCCTCTACTCCTTTCTCTTTGTTCATACACGAGACCCAAATGGAATTGCCTTCAACAATGTTGCGAATTTCTATAATATTTCTTGGACACGCTCTTACGCAGGCGCCACACAACACACAAGTTTCATAATTTACTGCAGGAAGTCCTGTTGTCGTATCAATTTTTATACTATTAAAACTACATGCTTTTACACAATCGCCCAAACCTAAGCAGCCATAAGCACAAGCACTTTCACCCGCTCCCAACATATGAGCATAAGCACATGAAGTGATAGAGTCATAATTGTATTTTTTTGGGGCATTTTCAAATGTTCCATTGCAACGAACAATGACTCGCTGCGGGATTGTCTCGCCTGCAACTTCTCCCATAGCTTCCGCTATTTGTTTTTTCACACTCTCGCCTCCAACCGGACACGAAATTCCTTCTGTTGTTCCTTTTTTCACAATTGCCTCTGCAAGTGCCTGACATCCTGCATAACCACAGCCTCCACAGTTTGCTCCGGGAAGTATATCAGCTATAATTGCAATTTTAGGGTCTTCATAAACTTTAAATTTTTGTGAAACAAAATACAAAACTACCGCCGAAATTGCTCCAATACTACCAAGTATAACTACCGATAAAACAATAATTTGAGTCATTTTTTATGAATTTTATTCGCTTTTAAATTCCATAGGCAAATGTACATAAAATTATGGTACAAGAATCAAATGATAACAAAATTTTTCACTATTAGTACATTTAATGGATTATACATTAGTGATTAATATTTACACATCACACAAAAATCCGAGAAATCAGCTATAACTATAAAGGTAGAATTTTATTAATTTCGACCGCCTATTAAGCGTAATAGAAACAAAAATAAATTAATAAAATTCAAGTACAGCGACAAAGCTCCCATTAAGGCAGTTTTATTACCAATCTCAGTACCGATGCTTGTCATATAGCTGGCTTTTTTCATACGTTGCACGTCCCAGGCAGTCAGACCTGTAAATATCAACACGCCGAATATGGTAATTATCCATTGAAAACCACTGCTTTTCATAAATAAATTGACTACAATAGCAATGATTAAACCTATCAATCCCATAAACAAAATAGAGCCGAATTTACTTAAGTCGGTCCGCGTAGTATAACCCGCAATAGCCATCAATCCAAACATACTTGCTGTGATGATAAAGGTTGCAGTAATAGATTGAGCTGTATACACAAGCAAAATAAAACTCAAACTTGCTCCCATTAAAGCCGAATAAAGTATAAACAACAGTAAGAGTGAAACAAACGACATACGTTGAAACCCAAACGACATAAAAATCACCATTACTAAAGGCGATAACATGACTATCCAACCCAAAACACTTAATCCGGTTTCCGTTATCAATAGTCCTATCAACGAACTGTTAGCAAAAAGCCATGCAATGGTTGCCGTTATCATTAATCCTGAAAACATCCATGCAAAAACACTTGCCATAAATTTTTTACTTGCTGCTTTATCTTCCACTAAAACAGAAGACTCTTCTCTTAAATATTTTTTTTCTATGTCCATAATTTAATTATTTATATATTGGTACAATATCACTATTCAAATAATAATAACGCAAAGGTTGTATAATTCTATCAAAAACAAAATATTGACAAACAACTATTTCCTCTTTATTATCATTGATAATTGCGTAAAATTTATCTCTGTTAAATTTCTCTATAAATTCTTCCATATAAATATAGTTAGCCGTGTCTAATACATTTTCCATATAAAACAATGAAATTTTTGTTTTATTGTTTTCGGTATCCACTATAATAATATCTTTAAATTTCATTGAAAACAAACTGTCTTTTTCTTTCTTTGTAAGATTTTCAGCAAAAAATTCAAAGTTTAAATCTCTGTATTCAGACAAATGATCAAACAACTTAGCCGTATCATAAACAGCTAGTTTTTGTTGATTTTTATCTAATATATTGAAAGTTCGCTCATCGTTTCTCTCTATAATCAACGAATTTTCAGAATTTTCATAATCTATAACCTCTACTTTTTTAATTTTCGAAATTTTCAATCGTACAATATTGTGCGACTTCCATTCCGACTCGAAAGGTGAATAATAAGGCGAAATAAATCCTCTAAATCCGGGCATACATACAATAAACGGGTCTTTTCCTCCTTCCATCAAAGCGTAGTTCCCTAAACTATCTTGCGTCGGACTTCCAATATAATAAGTTTTTTTATTTTGGAATTTCCACCATTTGATTTTTCCTAACTTTATTCGATAGTCATTATAATAAACTTCTACTTTATTAGAGCCTGTGGCTAACCATTTGTTGACATTACTTCTGGCACTATAAGCAACGGGTTCACGTATAGCAATATTCATTATAACATTCAATAAATCATCTACATTCTTTTTAATGGCAATAAATTCTTTATTCACTTTCCATTCACCATTAACCTGTCTTTCTAATAAAACCGATTTTCCGTAATTGTCGGCAATAAAAATTTTAGTTATTTCATTCGTATCTTTAACTGCAAATTGATTAGAATCGTAATCAAATGTTGTTGTTCGCCTTGCAAGCAAAACTACTATTGTTATCACAATGAGCAAAGCGGCTATTGTTAAAATAATAATATTTTTTTTCGTACTCTTATTCATCTATTGATTATTTATCTTGCAAATTGTTTTTTACGTATAATAACAAAAATCATTCCCATCACAAAAACAAGTAATAATGGCAATACCATATTAGTAATCTGCCAAAATGTTTTTTCTTTTAACAACTTATCTTTATCTAACAATCTCATTTTAAAATCTTTTGACCTTACTTGAGCAATTCCTTCATCATCGCATAAATAATTGACAGCATTTAAAAGAAAATTTTTGTTTCCAAATGCCATATCGGTATATTGGTCGTAACCCAAAGGCAAAGGATATCTTTTGTTATTAAATTGATTTTTAATCATATCTCCATCCGAAACAAAAATCATCTTTGTCGGTTTACTTTTAGCAATAAAACCTAATTTATTTTGATTACTAATTTCGTCTACTTCTGAAAATAAAGAAGGAAATTCACCTTCGACTAAAACGGCTACGGGTAAATTCCTGTGTGAAAATTCTCTGTAATTTGCTCTACGTTTTAAAGTTTCTAAACTAATAATAGCCGGTGTATTGACCATTTTGGTTGTGGCAGAAGTGGTAAGCAATATTTCTTTTTTTAATCCGGCTTTTGTTCCAACAGTATCAATAGAGCTGATAAATTCTGTTTTTAAAACGTTCAAATTCTTAACAATTGGATGTCCAATGTAAGGCGTTATCAAAGGAAAATAATACCAAGGAATGAATTTATATTGTGCTTGCCCTGCTATTTCTCCCGTTTTAACAGGAATAGCCAAGGCATTGACATCTTGCAACAGATTGGTATTCAAGCGTACACCATAGCGAAAGAACAAATCATCTAAATTCAATTCTCTTGGCAAACATGGAATTTCTTTATAATTTTGTAAGCTATCCATTTCAGCAAAAACGGGGTCAATATACCACAGTATCCGACCGCCACGCATCACAAATTGATCTAATAAAAATTTATCATAATTATTAAATTTTTCAGTAGGCTTGGCTACAATAAGCAAATCGTATTTATTACCTGCAATTTTAAAATCGCCGGTTATCGAATCGCTTATTTCGACATTAAATATTTTGCTAACTCTCCCGTCTAATATCACAGAATCAACCTTATAGAAATCGGCTATAGCAACAGCCGCACTAAACACTTCTCCGTTCAACAATTCGCCATGTCCTTTAATAAATGCAACGCTTGCTTTTTGCTGATTGGTCAGACGTCTGATAGCATTGCCTATATTATATTCCAATTTTTCTATCGAAAATTTAATAATCTCATTACGGGTTCGCAATAATCCTTCGTCTGCATCAAGCAGAGACACCGGCGTTTCACGTTGATGATAAGATATAATAGCACCCGGCACCACATAGCGAGTATTAATTCCGTCGGCATCTTCGCTTTGAATTGGCTGAGGTTGAAGCCCTTGTTTATACAGCTGACTATAATACGCCATGAGTTCATTTTTGTCTTTTCCTTCCGCAGGATCGATAAATTCGTAATGTATATTTTTCGAATACACTCTTAATTCATCTAAAAATTCTCTTGTTTTAAGTGATAATTCGGCAAAATCAGGCGGTAAGTTTTTCCCGTATAAATACACTTTAACATACACTATATCCTCAATATTTTTCACTAAATCAACTGTTGACGGTGAAAGCGTATAGCGTTTTTCATCTGTTAAATCGAAACGTAAAAAAAGAAAAGAAAAGATAATGTTTACTAGCACAACAATCATTAATACTGAAAAAAATTGTATTAAATTATTGCGTTTTATATTACGTATATTTCTACTTGCTTTCATAATGTTTACCAATTTCTACTTTTTAAACGTAAGGCTGCTAAATATAAAAATAAGACAATACTACTTAAAAAATATATAATATCGCGTGTATCAATAACTCCTCTACTAATTGACTCGTAATGATGACTTATACCCAATGTTTTAACCATATACCCAAAAGATTGAAACACATCGAATGAATAAATAAATTCAAATCCTCTCCATGCAATAAAACAAAGCAACACAGAAAAAAGAAAAGAAATAATTTGATTATCAGTTAATGTTGAAACAAATATGCCGATAGAGGCAAAAGTTGCTCCCAAAAATATTAATCCTAAATAAGAACCCCACATTGCCCCTTGGTCAATATTTCCTTTAGGATAACCTAAGAAATAAACCGTTAGAAAATAAATCAATGTAGGAAGTAAAGAAATGATTAACAAAACAATACTTGCTAAAAATTTTGCTAAAATAATTTTCATATCCGAAATAGGATAGGTTAACAGCAACTCAATGGTTCCCGACTTGGTTTCTTCGGCAAAAGAACGCATCGTAATAGCCGGTATTAATAGCAAAAAAACTACCGGAGCAAAATTAAACAAGCCGTTGATATCGGCAAATCCTCTTAGTAATATATTATCGGAAAACGGAAATATCCATAGAAATAATCCCGTAAGCGACAGAAAAACACCTATAACGATATATCCTATCAGAGAACTTAAAAAACTTTTTATTTCTTTAACAAAAAGACTATACATAAATTATTTCAAAATTTTAATAACTGCAAATGTACATAAAAATACTGAATAATACACTTCGTTAAATAAAAATGTTTGTAATTAATATACAAAACATACTTTTATTGCAATAATATTTAGTGTATTTTTGTAACTTCTTTTAATAGTTTATTAACTATCTATTTTATATGAAAATCAGTATTAAAATATTTGCTTTTTTCTTCAGTTTTGTAGCATATTTTCTACACGCACAAACGACTTTCAATGCTAATCAAATTTTACCATGCAACACCGACATAAAAATTGGAAAATTGGATAATGAATTAACTTGTTATATCAGAGCAAATAAATATACTGAGAAACTAACCGTTTTTTATTTATCTGTCAAAGCCGGTTCCGTATTGAAAACAGAGGAGCAAATAGGATTGATACATTTTACCAAACACATGGGTTTCAATGAAAAAAGAATTATTAAAAATGCATTTGTAATTTAAAAATGAGAAAAAACGATTTTATTCGTATCAAAGGAGCTAAAGTCAACAACTTACAAAATATCTCGCTCGATATTCCTCACAATAAACTAATTGTGATTACCGGTTTATCGGGTTCAGGCAAATCATCGCTGGCTTTCGATACGCTCTATGCCGAAGGGCAACGTCGTTATATAGAATCTTTAAGTGCCTATGCACGTCAATTTTTAGGAAAAATAAGTAAACCCAATATTGATTTCATTCACGGCATTCCGCCTGCTATTGCAATCGAACAAAAAGTCAGCACTAACAATCCACGTTCTACCTTAGGAACCTCAACAGAAATTTATGAGTACATCAAACTTCTATTTGCTCGTTTAGGACAAACTTATTCCCCTATTTCCGGCGGTTTGGTAAAACGAGATAGTGTGAACGACGTGTGTAATTTTATTTTTTCTCTACCCGAAGAATCATCAATTTTATTGTATGCACCTTTGATTCTTAGAAACAAAAGATCTGTTGAAGAACAATTATCCGTACTTTTACTACAAGGATTTAATCGTATCAGTGTGAATAAAGAAATTCTATTCATTGACGATTACTTAAAACGTAAAACTTCAAAAACCGATACTATTCTCTTACTAATCGATCGTTTTATTTTAAACAAAACAGCAGAGAATCGCTCGCGTATTGCCGAATCAATCGAAACAGCATTTTTTGAAGGTCAAGGTGTTTGTTCAATTGAAACAACATTCCCCGATAAGAAAAAAGAAACCTATCATTTTTCTAATCAATTTGAAAAAGACGGCATTACATTTAAAAAACCGAGTGTTAACATGTTTTCTTTCAACAACCCATACGGTGCGTGTCCTCGTTGCGAAGGTTTTGGCAACATATTGGGAATAGACCCTGACTTGGTTATTCCCGATAAAAATTTATCGGTTTACGAAGATGCTGTTGTTTGCTGGAAAACAGAAAAAATGAGCGAATATAAACAAATATTAATAAACAATGCACATCTTTTCAATTTTCCTATCCATCGTCCTATTTCTCAACTTACAAAAGAAGAATATGATGTATTATGGAATGGAAACGAATACTTTTATGGAATTAATCAGTTTTTCCAATGGGTAGAAGAAAATACCTATAAAATACAGTACCGTGTTTTACTTTCTCGTTATAAGGGAAAAACAGTATGCCCTGAATGCAAAGGCAGTAGATTAGCAAAAGATGCCGAATACGTTAAAATAAGCGGGAAAAACATTCACGATATCATCGAAATGCCTCTTGACGAATGTTTGTCTTTTTTCCAATCTTTAACCTTCGATAGTCCTCAAGAGCAATCAATTGCCGAACGTTTATTAAAAGAAATAACAACTCGCATTCAGTTTCTTTGCAACCTTGGATTAGAATACCTCAATCTTAACCGTCCTTCTCATACTTTATCGGGTGGCGAATCGCAACGTGTCAATTTAGCAGGTTCTTTAGGAAGTAGTTTGGTTGGCTCGCTCTATATATTAGATGAACCAAGTATCGGATTACATAGCAAAGATACGCTGAAACTTATCAATACGCTTAAACATTTAAGAGATATTGGAAATACGGTTATCGTCGTAGAACATGACGAAGAAATTATTCGTGCAGCAGATCAAATCATCGACACAGGACCTCTTTCGGGAAAAAATGGAGGAAAAATTGTATTTCAAGGAAGTATTAAAGAATTATTAAAAGACAAAAACAGCATCACTGCCAAATATTTAAACAATAATTTACAAATCGAAATTCCTAAAGAAAGGAAAAAAGCAAAACAATTTATATCTTTACACAATGTTTCTTTGTATAACATTCACAATCTGTCGGTTGACATTCCTTTAAATGTATTAACTTTTATAACAGGCGTTTCGGGAAGCGGCAAATCTACTTTGATAAAAGAACTATTATTTCCACTTATTAGTCGCGAAATAGATAGCCGACAAATCAGTGTAAAAGAAAAATCGCACTACTTAAAAGGCGATTTAGCACAAATTTCTCATGTTGAGTTTGTAGACCAAAACCCTATTGGTCGTTCTTCTCGTTCTAATCCTGCTACTTATGTAGGTGCTTTTGAATACATACGACAATTGTTTGCAGAACAAGCTTTAGCAAAAAGCAGAGGATATAAACCCGGTTTTTTCTCTTTCAACATCGAAGGAGGACGCTGCGAAGCCTGTCAAGGAGAAGGACATATCAGTATTAAAATGCAATTTATGGCAGATGTTGAAATTATTTGCGACGAATGCAAAGGGAAATGCTATAAAGACGAAACATTGGAAGTAAAAATAAAAGATAAAAACATCTACGATATACTACAACTAACTGTTGACGAAGCAATTGTTTTTTTTCAATCTTTGCCCGAGAACCGTTTAACACAAAACATTGTTTCCTCATTGCAACCTCTTTCCGATGTAGGTATTGGCTATTTACATTTAGCTCAATCGTCAACTTCTTTGTCGGGCGGCGAAGCTCAAAGAGTAAAATTAGCTTTTTTCCTTGGCAAAGGAAGCAAACAACAGCACACTCTTTTCCTTTTTGACGAACCGACTACAGGATTACATTTTCACGATATACACAATCTTTACAAAGCATTTAAAGCACTTATCAAACAAGGACATAGCATTGTAGTTATCGAACACAATTTAGACATGATTAAATGTGCCGATTGGATTATTGAATTAGGACCGGAAGGTGGAAATAAAGGCGGAAAAATTATTTTTCAAGGAACACCTGAAGATATTGTTAAATGCAAACAATCACACACCGCCAATTTTCTTATTAAAAAATTAAATCTCAATTAAATGCAAATAATTATTTTTACATGTTTCGTCATTTACACCATCGTTATTTTTTTAGTAACTTGGCTTACTACTCGTAAAGCCAATAACGAATCTTTTTATATCGGGAATCGTCAATCGCCATGGTTTGTAGTAGCTTATGGGATGATAGGAGCTTCTCTTTCCGGTGTAACTTTTATGTCGGTACCGGGCTGGGTTGACACGCGTGCGTTTTCGTACATGCTTACCGTATTCGGTTATTTTTTAGGTTATCTTGTTATATCATTCCTTTTAATGCCGGCTTATTATAAATTAAAATTAACATCTATTTATCAATATTTAGAATTACGTTTTGGCTTTTGGACTCATAAAACAGGTTCTTTCTTTTTCTTATTATCAAGAACATTAGGAGCTTCATTGCGTATATTTTTAGTCATCCTTGTACTGCATGAGTTTGTATTTTCTTATTGGGGATTTCGCTTTGAACTTACGGTTGTTATGTTCCTTTTCCTAATATTAGCCTACACTTTGAAAGGAGGAGTAAAAACAATTATTTGGACCGACACACTACAAACCACCTTTATGCTTGCTTCGCTGATAATAAGTGTTATATTAATATGTAAAGCGATGGATATGAGTTTTGGAGAAATGTTTACAACCATCAAAAACAGTCGCTATTCTCAAGTAATATTTACCGATAATACTTCGCGTTTATGCTGGTGGAAACAAATCTTAGGAGGTATGTTTATCACTATCAGCATGACAGGTTTAGACCAAGAAATGATGCAGAAAAATTTGAGTTGTAAAAACATTAAATCTGCACAAAAAAACATGTTTAGTTTTAGCATCATTATTATTTTCGTTAATTTTCTTTTTCTCTTCTTAGGAGCTGCTTTATATCTATATGCTGCTGCTAACAATATTGATGTTAAGGGCGATGAACTATTTGCTTCTATCGCTATCAATCATTTAGGAGTTGGTGCCGGAGTCATTTTTATTATAGGTTTAATATCGGCATTGTATCCAAGTGCCGACGGAGCACTCACATCGTTAACAACCTCTTTTAGCGTAGACTTCTTAAATTTAGAAAAAAGAACGGATTTTACAGAAAAGAAAAAAACACATATACGATATGTAGTTCACAGTGGATTTGCACTACTTTTCATCGCTATTATTATCTTTTACGAACAACATCGTTCAGCTAATCTTATTGACATCTTGTTTCGTATAGCAAGTATTACCTACGGTCCGTTATTAGGTTTATTTGTTTTTGGATTAATAATGAAACGAAAAATTCAAGATAAATTAGCCCCAATCGTATGTGTGCTATCACCTGTTATATGCTTTATTTTAAGTCAAAATTCTCTCAAATGGTTCAATTACTCTTTCGATTTTGAACTGCTTCTTTTAAACGGACTACTCACATTTGTGGGATTATTGTTCATTAGTAAAAAAAATAATAGTGTATCTTTGCACGTATAAAAATTTAAACACTATGAGTAAATATAAAAAAATCATCTTTGGGTTCATTGTATTGGGGATATTCACTGCTTGTCATCAAAAGAACAAAAAAGAAGAAAACCCATATAATAATCTGACTGAAAAAACATTACCTTTAGTAATAAACTGTGAAGAAGTGTACGGCGATTCACATCCTATCTTGAGTAATGAGTTGCTTACACAATTATTCTCTTTATTAAAAAAACAAGAAGGATATCCGCCTACAATTGCTACTACCCTGCCTAGTGAATGGCTTGTTGAATATCAAATAGAAAATCTATCTTCCAATTTCGATATTTGGGTAATTTCGAACACAAATGAAATTACACATAAAGTATTGTTAACCGTAGAAAAAACAGAAACTTCTTATCGTATAATTGCTGCTTTAACTGTTGCGTATTCCGTAGCCATGGAAAAAAAAGACAGTTTAGCAAGCGAAGAATGGACTTGCAGCATCGAAAAGGACTATACAATCAAAGTGAAGAAAAAATACGAAAAAATCTATTCTTCTGTTGTTGACAGTATTATTCCTGTTAATCAATTGATAGAAACGGAGGACATTTATCATATTTCTTTAAACGGAATGATTACCTACGAACAACCTATTAAATTTGACACGGATTATATGGCTATTATACAATTTGCCGACACTTCGGAAGTGGGAGTTGAAATTGACGAGGATTGGTTATGGAACCGCATACGTATGCAAGAAACATTGGAAGAATACAACATATTATTTGTTGAAACAAGTAAAAATTTCGACAAAATACCTATCTTGAATTATTATGGAGAAGAAGTTGACATAGTAAGTATTACGTCTTTTTTAACTACTCATTCAAAAGGCTACATTTTTTTAAAAAAAGGGTCAAAACCTTATTATTACAGATATTGTCCTACCGAAGAATGTATAAAAAAAGCATTACCTTATTTTAATATTACACAAGATAGCTCGGAAGTTGTAATGGAAAACGATTAAGCTGTAATTTACTGTTAATTAATAGTTTATTTTAAACGATTGTTTTCCGGAATAACAACAACAGGTTGAAATGTTTTTGCTTCTTCTTGTGTCATCATGGCATAAGAAAGAATAATAACAGTATCACCGACAACGGCTTTAC
>JAAYQB010000036.1 GCA_012519525.1 Bacteroidales bacterium
ATTCAATGTTTGCCAAATCTTAAATTCTTGAAACAAAGGCGATGAACGGGGAATGACACGACTTCCAACAGTTTTTATTTTCTTTTTGCCGTCAATTTCAACCTCAATTTGCCTGCTTTCAAATTCACAAAAACCGATTAAACCTTTTTGGCTTTTCAGTCGGCGTTGGTAAAAAATAATTACATCGCGGATTTCCTTTTTCAGTTCTTCGGTCAGTTCTTTTTTGTGAAACTCGGCTTGTTTTTCCCAAATGGTATTGAACTCGTCCAAATAGTCTTGTCGGTAAAATACCATATTTCGAAGGCTTGCGTTTGGGTTTTGAGCCAATACGGTCATTTGATATTGTCCAACGGTTTGTTTGTTGAAGTACAACTCTTTGCTTCTATCGGAAATTGCACCAAGATAGCCGCTTGAATTGTTGATTTGTCCGTTA
Source organism: Bacteroidales bacterium (assembly GCA_012519525.1). Lineage (GTDB taxonomy): Bacteria > Bacteroidota > Bacteroidia > Bacteroidales > WCHB1-69 > UBA5266. The sequence goes on from JAAYQB010000036.1 coordinate 434, forward strand.
ATTTTTTGTAGAACAACCGCTAAACTTTCCAAATCCAATTTTTCAGAAAGAGCTTTTGTTCGCCACGCAAAATTTTCTTTTTTTAATTCTTCACCTTTGGTTGTTCTTGGTATGCCCACGATATTAAATGGTTCTTTGCAAATAGTCCAAGTTGCTTTTTCACTCTTTTCGCGTAAATTTTCTTTCAATTTATCTGTTAAGATTTCAGGATAAAATTCTTGTTGTTTTGCCCAAATTCTATTAAATTCTTCTTGTAAATCAGAGCGATAAAAATCGGGTAATTGTTTTTTCCCTTGCTCCATAAGTTGCAGGCAATATTGTCCCGGCGTAAAATCTTTTTCGTATAGTAGTTTGGCTACTTCCATTCCGTCAATCAGTACGCCTTCTTCTTCGGCTCCTTTTGCTTTACGGTTGCTTTTATAACCTCGTTTTTTGTTAATCATTAGAAGTACACGGGCAAATTGTTCTAATGTAATTTCTTCCGTAACTGCTTTTGCTCTTAAACGATAGGTTTCAAAGGTTGTGTAATTACCGTTTTCCGATAAAATGGTTTCGTCTGTAATAAAACCGTTTTCTTTTAAAATCTCAATTAGGTTTTCACGTCGAAGTTTGTATCGCTGAAGATTGCGACGCATACTGCGTTTTGATGTACGTTCGGCATTGGTTGTAATGCTTTTACCTTTTTCAAAATTTTGTTGCTCATTAACCGTTAAAGGATTTACCCTAACACCGAGTTTTATAATTGATGATTTCTCGTTTTCATTTTCGGCTTCGTTTACCAATGCCCATCCAATTGAGCTTGTTCCTAAGTCTAATCCAAGAATTTTTTTCATGATATTTTTGTATTGATAAAATTTTTACAAAAATACTTAAAATTTATTAATATTGTATTAAAAAATATACTATTTTTGCAATATAAAAATGAAAGCTAATCACAATAAGGATTATTCCGTTGTGAAAACATTCAAAGCGGGGCAATAAGTTTGCCTCGTTTTTATTTTTACAGTGTTTTTTTTTATATTTTTGCAAATATCCTTTTAAGGGTATTATTTTAATTAAAATACAGTAATATAAACAGATAAAAATAAATGGAAGCTAAAAATACGAGCGAAACGACCCCAAAAGTTGGACTAAATTTTATTGAAGCGATTATCGAGGAAGATATAAGGAACGGAAAAAATGATGGCAAGGTGTATACGCGTTTTCCTCCCGAACCTAACGGCTATCTTCACATAGGTCATGCTAAATCAATTTGTTTAAATTTTGGCATTGCCAAAAAATACCATGGTAAGACCAATCTTCGCTTCGACGATACTAATCCGGTAAAAGAAGATGTTGAATATGTTGATTCTATAAAAGAAGACATTCAATGGTTAGGTTTTCAGTGGCATGCCGAATATTATGCTTCCGATTATTTTGAGCAATTGTATCAGTGGGCTATTCAGTTGATAGAAGAGGGCAAAGCCTATGTAGATGATTCGACTCAAGAAGAAATCAGTCGTCAAAGAGGTGTTCCTACTGCTCCCGGTATCGAAAGTCCGTATAGAAATCGCAGTGTATCGGAAAATTTGGATTTATTTCAACGCATGCGTCAGGGCGAATTTCCCGATGGAAGTCGTGTTTTGCGTGCTAAAATAGACATGGCATCGCCCAATATGCACATGAGAGACCCTATTATGTACCGCATACTGCATGCCGAGCATCACCGAACGGGTAATCAATGGTGTATTTATCCGATGTACGATTACGCTCATGGACAAAGCGATTCTATAGAAGGCATTACGCACTCTATTTGTACCTTAGAGTTTGAAGTGCATCGTCCTTTGTACGATTGGTTTTGCAAAGCTCTTCGTATTCATCATCCGCAACAAATCGAGTTTGCCCGACTGAATATCAATTACACCGTTATGAGTAAACGCAAACTGCTTCAGTTGGTGCAAGAGAAACACGTTAGAGCTTGGGACGACCCGCGTATGCCTACCATTTGCGGTTTACGTCGTCGAGGCTATACGCCCGAATCGATTCGTAATTTTGCCGAAACCATTGGCGTTGCCAAACGAGATAATGTAATCGATATTTCGTTATTGGAATTTTGCGTTCGCGAAGATTTAAATAAAAAAGCATTGAGAACCATGGCGGTGTTGGATCCGCTAAAACTCATTATTGACAATTATCCCGAAGGTCAATCGGAAATGCTACAAGCCGTTAACAATCCTGAAAACAAAAATGAGGGCGTGCGTTCTCTTCCTTTTTCTCGTGAATTATGGATAGAAAGAAGCGATTTTATGGAAGATGCTCCCAAAGATTTTTTCCGTCTTACTGTTGGAAAAGAAGTTCGATTGAAATATGCATATATTATTAAATGTGAAAGTGTTGAAAAAGATGCAGAGGGTAAAATCACTGCTATTCATTGCACTTACGACCCGCAAACGCGTAGCGGTATGCCCGATAGCAGCCGAAAGGTAAAAGGAACGATTCATTGGCTGTCGGCAGCTCATTGTAAAACGGCGGAAGTTCGTCTTTTTGATCGTCTTTTTTATGTTCCCAATCCCGATGAAGTGGAAGAAGGAAAGACTTTTTTGGATTATTTAAATCCCGACTCTTTGCAAATTATCAATGCTTTTGTAGAACCGATGTTTATAAATACCAATCATTTGGCACATTATCAATTCGAACGAATCGGCTATTTCTGTATTGACAAAGATAGTAGTGCGGAAAAATTGGTGTTTAATAAAACGGTGTCCTTAAAAGATACTTGGACAAAACATAATAAATAATAAAAATCTTTTAACCTATAATTCAATTGGTAAAAAATATTTTTATATCGAATAATATCAAGTAGAAAGACTTTATACTATCTTTCTTTTTTTGACGTTAACTATTATGTAATTAATTATAGGTAATATTGTCAATAATGGAAAATAAGATTAAAAAATACATTTCTTTATGTTTTGGCATACTGATAAGTATGCTTGTTTTACTCTCGTGTGATCCGCCTGAGCCTGTGGAATTTAAAGCGACTCCCTATCAATTGCAAATTCCGAAATATTTTCCCACTAATCTCAATATTCCCGATGATAATCCGATGACGGTCGAAGGGGTTAAGTTGGGACGTTATTTGTTTTACGATGGTCGTTTACGCGGTTATTTAGGCACTGAGCCTGATTCGTTAATGAGCTGTGCTACATGTCATATACAAGAGCATGGTTTTGAATGCGGACTTAATCATCCTCGCTATACCGACGGCAGACCTTTCGGTGTGAATGGAAAAAAAACGCATCATAGTATGCTTCCGCTTTGCAACTTGGTTTTCAATAATAACGGTTATTTATGGAACGGATTCATATACAAAGAAAATCCCAATGTTTCGCGTCGAAATCTTGAAAACATTGTTTCTATGGCAATTGTTGCTGAAGACGAGATGAATACTACTATCGAACGTGCCGTTAATGCCATAAAAAAAATAGATATTTATCCGCCTATGTTCAAAGCTGCATTTGGAACGGAAGAAGTTACGATAGATAGAATTGAAAAAGCAATTGCTCAATTTATTCGTACGCTTATTTCCGGCAATTCCAAATTCGACCGTTATATAAGAGGCGAAGAGCAATTGACGCCCGATGAATTGGCGGGTTTTGTACTTTTCACAACGGAAGAAGGGGCTGATTGTTTCCATTGTCATGGGAGCGACGGCAATTTGTTGATGACAACTAATTCGTTTTATAACAATGCTTTGGATAGTGTTTTTACCGATACTCAAGATAGGTCTTCCGTTACGGGGAATAGTTTTGATGTAGGAACTTACCGTGCCCCTACGCTGCGAAATATTGGAGTTACAGCACCTTATATGTATGATGGACGATTCAAAACGCTTGATGAAGTGATTAATTTCTATAGCGAAGGTTTGAATGCAACACCTTACGTTCACCCTTTGATGCATAAAATTGCCGATGGAGGTGCATTGTTAACACCTAAGGAGAAAAGACAATTAAAAGCCTTTCTCTTAACATTGACCGACGACGATTTTTTAACGAATCCTAATTTTTCAAAACCTCGTGATTTACCATAAATAATCGAATATATCCAATTGGTTTTGCAATAAATTGTAACATATATGAATAAAAAAATATAAGTGCATGAAAATATATACAAAAAAAGGCGATAAAGGTCTTACCTCTTTGATTAACAAATCGAATGTTCCGAAAGATCATCAACGTGTAGAGTCGTATGGAACGATAGACGAATTGAATGCTCATATAGGAATGCTGAGAAGTTTAAGTAGTTCGGAAGAAGTTGCTGCCGACTTATTGCTCATTCAAAAAACACTTTTTACAGTACAAACGCTTTTAGCCGTTGACAGTGATGCACCGTGTAAGTTAGAGTTGCCTCAATTGAATCAGCAAGATATTGATTTTCTTGAGTCGAAAATCGATGCAATGCAAGGAGAGTTGGAAGCATTAAAGTCTTTTATTATTCCGGGAGGTTCACAACTGCTTTCGCAATGTCATATTGCTCGTTGTGTGTGTCGTAGAGCTGAGCGTCGTATTGTTGCGTTGAATCGTATGCAAGATGTTGATGAGCGGATACTGCAATTTGTTAATCGTTTGTCCGACTATTTGTTTGTGTTATCCCGTTTTTTTCAAAAAAAATCAACCTAACGGAAAATCAATGGGAAAAATAAACACTGTTTTTATTGTTTGCTTTTTTTTCATTCTTTCATTAAATGCTCAACATCATATCGGTGTGGGAGGCGGATATAGTCAATCTATTTTTTATTGCGGCTTGCCAAAATCACAGTATTACACTAAATTTCAACCCGAAGATGCTTTTTTACTACAGGCGACTTATAAATACGATGTTCCGATTAAAAAGGAAAACATGCGTATAGGAGGGCAATTGGAGTGGAAAAGACAAGCGGCTTATTTTTATTATGAAGACCGCCGCAATGGAGATACTGTTCCAAGTGGAATTCATTATAAAATAGATGTATTGCATTTGTGTGTTTTTCCCGAAATAGTGGTAGGCGACCCTATTCGTTTTATTTTTAGCGGAGGTCCTACTCTTGATTATGTTATCTACACTCGTGCCAAAGGCATACGAATTATTGATAAAAAAAGGGAGAAAATAGAAGAGGCAAATAATGGAGATATCAAAGGTTTTGCTGTCGGTGCTAAACTTAATCTCGGATTGGAATTTCCTGTCTATAAAAATTTTTATATCACTTTGCAAAATGCGTATGCTTTCGGATTAAGTACGAGATATGGACGATTAAAAACTCAAATGAAATATTTTAATTGTATGGATATTAATCTGACTGCCAATATTTGTTACCAAATCAATTATCATTAAGAAGAGAAAAAATTATTGCATGTTAGTAAGAGAATTAACGGTCATTGTGGGTCTTGTTACTTCGCAACAAACGATGGAGCGGACAAAAGAATATTTAGACGAATTGGCTTTTTTGGTCGATACTGCCGGAGGCGAAGTAGTGAAGCGTTTTGTTCAAAATTTAGCTATTCCCGACAATCGCACTTATTTAGGTTCGGGGAAAATGCAAGAAGTTAAAGAATACATTCTTACTAATGAAATAAAAACCATTGTTTTTGATGACGAATTAAGTGCTTCGCAAATACGCAACATCGAACGTTTGCTGCCCGATTGTAAAGTAATAGACCGTACCCGTTTGATATTGGATATTTTTTCGAAAAGAGCACAAACTGCACATGCTAAAATACAGGTGGAATTAGCTCAGTATGAATACTTACTTCCTCGTTTGACACGTATGTGGACTCACTTGGAAAAGCAACGCGGAGGTATTGGAATGAGAGGACCCGGAGAAAAAGAAATAGAAACCGACCGTCGTATTATTCGTAATCGTATTGCACTTTTGAAACAAAAATTAGAAAAAATAGATGTGCAAAAAGCGACACAACGGCAAAATCGCGGTCAATTTGTTCGCACAGCCTTAGTCGGATATACGAATGTGGGCAAATCTACCATTATGAATATGTTAAGCAATGCCAATGTTTTTGCCGAAGATAAATTATTTGCCACTTTGGATACGACTGTGCGGAAAGTCGTTTTCGATAATGTTCCGTTTCTTCTTTCCGATACCGTAGGATTTATTCGTAAACTGCCTCATCATTTGATAGAGTCGTTTAAATCGACTTTAGATGAAGTTAGGGAAACACATCTTTTATTGCATGTGGTGGATATCAGTCATCCCGATTTTGAGGAACAAATAAAAATAGTGGAAAGTACGCTACATGATATAGATTCTTCCAATAAAGCTACTATATTGATATTTAATAAAATAGATAAATATACATGGGTTGAAAAAGAGGAAAGCGATTTAACCCCTTCGACGAAAGAAAACATTTCGTTGCAAGAATTAAAAAACACATGGATGGCTAAAACAGGCATTCCTACTGTTTTTATTTCGGCAAAGAAAAGAGAAAACATCGACGAGTTGCGTAATGTTATTCTACACGAAGTGCGTAAACTTTATGCCGATATTTATCCTTATAAATACATTTACCCTTCTCAAAACAATGAGAATAGCGAAGATAATAATTGAAAAGCAAAGAAAGAGAAGTCTTAATTTTTGCTGGGGATAGAGCTTTTCAGTAGCTTTTCCGATATTTTAAGAACGGGAATATAAGTAGCCGGGAAGCTGATTGCTACTACGGTTAATACGATGAAAAAGATGTCTCTGCCATAAATTTTAACAGGATAATAATTTAATATATACGTTCCATCGCCGAATGAAATAAGATGAAATGTTGTTTGAAGCCAACAGAAAATACTTCCTATGAGTAAGCCTAAAAATACACCGGCAAGTGCAATCAACATTCCTTCTAACATAAAAATGCGTCGAATCATTCTGTTGTCGGCACCAAGACTGTATAAAACGCTGATATCTCTTTTTTTATCCAATACCAATATGGCAATCATTCCGACAATATTGAAAGAAGCCACTAAGAAAATAAAAGTGAGTATTAGATAGATAGCCAATTTTTCGGCTTGCATGATTTTGTATAAATCTTCTTCTTGTTGATAGGCGTTTTTTATGTAAAAATCATCGCCTATTATTTCTGTGATTGCTTTACTGATGTTGTCGGTATTGGCATTGGGAAG
>JAAYQB010000037.1 GCA_012519525.1 Bacteroidales bacterium
AAAAAATAAATAAAATAATAAATAATAAAAATCAATTTGTCATGGAAGAACAAGTAGTTACAATGCCTCGCATTGGAGAAAAAGCCCCTGAATTTAAGGCTATCACAACACAAGGAGAAATTAATTTCCCTGCTGATTACAAAGGCTCTTGGGTGATTTTATTCAGCCACCCTGCTGATTTCACCCCTGTTTGTACCTCTGAGTTTATAACTTTTGCATCTATGGAAAAACAATTCAACGAAGCTAATTGCAAATTAGTCGGACTTTCTGTTGACGGTTTGTATAGTCATATTGCATGGTTAAGAACTATTAAAGAAAAAATCGAATACAGAGGAATGAAAAATGTGGAAGTTACATTCCCTTTAATCGAAGATATTACCATGGATGTCGCTACCAAGTATGGTATGATGATGCCGGGCGAAAGCAACACAAAAGCCGTACGTGCGGTATTTTTTATTGACCCTAAAGGAATCATTAGAACCATTATTTATTATCCATTGAGCTTAGGGCGTAATTTTGAAGAATTATATCGTGTTGTCATCGCTTTGCAAGCAGCTGATGAATTTGGCGTTGCTACACCGGCAGACTGGAGACCCGGCGATGATGTCATCGTTCCTACAGCCGGAACCTGTGGCGTAGCAAAAGAAAGAATGGAAAAACAAGACGACAATATGAAATGTTGCGACTGGTTTTTCTGCACTAAAAAATTAGACAAAGATACTGTGTTAAAGAAGATATTGAAAAAATAACAGTATTTACTGACTCCATTTACACGTGTAAATGGAGTTTTTATTAATAAACTACCCATAGGATTATCCTATGAGTAGACTTATGATGTTATTTTAATAAATTCATGATAGTTTTATAGACCAAAACAGGTGCTACTTCGAAAGAATATTTCTTTTCAATTCTTTCGGTAAATCTGTGAGCATCTTTACCAAAAGCACCAATATCAAGTACCGGCAAATCTAATTTTTGCATATCTTCAAGAGGTAAGTCGTATTTTGTTCCAAATCCCGGCATATTGTTTTTGAAATTTTCAATAATTTTGGGGTCTTTTGGAGCTGCTGCATAACTTAAATCTGAAATATAGGGGAAGAATTTCTTGTAAACCAATTTATAATCCGATTTTGTCGTGTTTACGGCATCTGCAACTGCTTCTAAAAGAGCTTTTTCTTTTGGTCGTTTTCCTTCCACATAAATATGAGGATAATAAGGAGGTGTGAAATACACTATAACTATCGGCTCTCTATCAGACCATAAGTGATGGGTGAGTTCAACAATTTTTAGTGCAAAATCTCTTTGGTCAATGCTTTCGTCTTTCAGCATTTTGTCTGAAAGTTCTTTAATTTTTGCATCGAGCTTATCGCCAAGTTCTGCTTTAACAGTATTATAAAGCTCTTCATAAGATATTACTCTTGATTTCCAAGGTAGTTTTTTGTACTGTCTATTTGCAAGTTTACAAAATCTTTCGTATTGAGTATTCAAATTATCAATAGAACTTTGGAAAGCTTCGTCGGCAGCTTTAATCATTTTTTCTAACACTTCGTCCGGTGTGCTTGTGTGAGTAGCATAGTTAAAGAATAAATTAGCATACTGAACAGTTTGTACCGAATATTCCGGTTTTAAATCTCTTTGTTTCAATGTAATGGGTGGAAGAGAAACTTCACCTTCTGCTACGTCGCAAAAATCTGCATTTAAATTAATTCTACAAGTAATGGCTGAAGCAATTTGATTGGCATCTATACCTTTAAACGACTCTCCTACGTGAGTTTCTTTACCCACCACATAGAATGAAGGCATTAGTTTTCCAACAGTTCCGATATATACATATTTATTTTCATCGCCTTCATACTCTGAAGTCATATAATCCGTATCTAAAAGTGCTAAATAATCTAAGCCTTCAGCATCTCTAATTTTTACTAATTCAGGAACTACCGAAAGCATTCCAAACGAATTACTTTCCTCGTCACAAACGGCTGCATAAATTAAGTTTCCTTCAAAATTTTCAATATCTTTTTGTATTTCTTCCATTACAGCCATAATGATAGCGTCTCCTGTTTTCATATCAAACAGACCACGTCCGAATAAGTATTCGCCTGATTCTAAGTCTTTTCTTGCTTCCGGTGGTAAAGTAGATGCTACTTTTTTAAACTCTTCGGTTAATTCATAAGGTCGATGAGCAAAATCTTTTAAAACTCCATAGTCGGAAATTCCTACAGTATCAATATGTCCAATCATTACAATAGTTTTTTTACTGTTTCCTTTTCCGCCTCTCATTCTTGCGATGAGAGATTTTCTGCCGAGTTTGTCATTTGGAACATGTACCCATTGTAAATCTTGCGGATTTTTTTTGTAATAGTCCATTTCCATAAAAATGTTATGCACTTCTTGCACAGCATTTAATTCTCCTGCAGTTTCTACAACACTAAGTTGATTCGTCAGTCGAACGGCAATTTCTTCAATTCTTGCCGCTAATTTTTTGTTCATTACCATAATTATTTTTATTATTGATTATTATTCAAATGATTAAAATTTGTTTTAAAACGGATTATTTTCTTTTTAAATCATCAACATCTCTTGTTAACCTATCAATGGTTCTTTTCATGTTGTCTATTTCTCTTTTTTGCTCATCGATTAATCGCTCTTGAGTTGAAATGGTTTTTTTTGTCCTTTCTATTTCTTTTCTTTGCTCAACAATGGTGTTTTTAGCTTCGTTTAATTCTTTTTTTATAGTATTAATATCTTCAATGCTGACGTTTGACATCCATATTTCATTGAAAGAACTTACAACTAACAGCTTGCCATAATTGACTGTCCCAAAACGATCATATACCGGATTTTTTAATACTTGAGAAAATATGGGTGATAAGAAAAATAAAAATAAAATAACGAATAGACCTTTTTTCATTATAAATGTGTTTTTTTGTTATTAAATAATTTATGCAAAAATAAATAAAATTTCCGATATAAAAATATAATTTTCTAATTTATATAATAATGAATGTAATTTAACGAAAGAAAAATCGTTAATACGATACCGCTTCGGTGTTTATTGTTAAAATTAATGTAAATGGCTAAAGTAGAAATAAAAATAGGTTATGTTGCCGAATGGTCGGATAAATCTGCTCGTGTTTTGGTGTTGAAAACCAAAGATGAACAGATTACATTTCCTGTTATTATAGCGGAAAATGAGGCGTTTAGTTTAGTTAAAGAATTGGAAAAAGTTACATTAAAGCGTCCGCAAACTCATGATTTACTGTTTTCGATAATGAATAGTTTTAATCTAAAAGTACGATACGCACATATTTATAATTTAGTCGAAGGTATTTTTTATACACGTATCAATTGCACAAACGATGTGCAGGAAGTTGATGTTGAATCAAGAATATCCGATGCAGCTATTTTAACATTAAAATACAATTGTCCTCTATTTATCGAAGATTTTATTTTAGAGCAAGTAGGATTAGTTACAAAACGAGAGGAAGAAGACACAGAAAAGGAAGATGATTTGTCGTTGAAAACAATGCAAGAATTACAAACTCTTTTAAAAGAAGCTGTTGAAGATGAAAATTACGAATATGCTTCTATTCTTAGAGATGAAATTAATAAAAAATCGAAGCAATAATGAATTTTCCCGATTCTATCAAAGAAAACAAGGTGTTTTATGCTGATAGTCTTTCTGCTCAAGCACTTAAATCAATTCCTTCTATTGATAGAATCAATACAACTTCGTGGGGCGATAATATAGAAAAAGAATTAAAAAACGCTATTTTATATCCATTTGTAGAAAAAGAGGATACGATAGAAACCGATTCATTATCAAATAGCTTTATAGTGTCGTACGATAAATCGCATACGCCTGTTCAAGAGAAAAAAAACACATCATTTCAAGTAGATTATTTTTTTATATTTTTCATTTTTCTTTTGATTGCTCTCGCAATGTTAAAATTTCAGTCTAAGAAAACATTTTCATCCATTATTAAAAGTGTTTTCAATGCGAAATACTCTTCCGCTTTGTCTCGGGAAGGAGATTTTTTTAAGTCAAGAGCTTTTATTCGTGTTGTTATTTACAGTTTTTTGAGTTTAGGACTCATATTGTATTCTTTTTTTGGCGATTATTTACCCGTTACCAACGAAGGCTTAAAGATACTTTATTTAATACTGGGAGTTAGTTTGTTGTACTTGATTAAAATATTGACAACTCATTTATTAGGCGTGTTTTTTGATATAAAAATACTAATAATAAAATACATACATCAAATACTATTTGCTAATTACTACATTGGCATTTTTATTTTTCCACTTGCTTTCATTTACCATTATTTTCCGTATGCCGTAATTTTATACTTAGCTCTTTTATTATTGTGTTTATTGTTTATACATAAGATTATCAAAGGTTTTTTTATTTTTCGTCCAAAATTTCAAATGTATGAAATTTTTTTGTACTTTTGCACCATAGAAATTTTGCCTATATTGCTTATCGCGAAATTTTTATCAAATAGTTTGTAATCAATCAAATATAAATTTTATAAATAGATAGAATTGAAAGTTCAAAATATACTTTTTTCTCAAAATCCTCCCGGTAATCTCGAAAAAACGCCTTATGCTCAATTGAGCAAGAAACACGGTGTAAATATTGATTTTTATAAATTTTTTCAAATTGAAGGAGTTGATATTGAACAATTTAAAAAAAACAAAATAAATATATCCGAATATTCTGCCGTTGTTTTCACAAGTAAAAATGCTGTTAATCATCTTTATGGAATATTAAAAGAGTTAAATATAGGGTTTTCGGTAGAAGTGAAATTTTTCTGTATTAATCAATCGGTAGCTTTTTACTTGAAAAATTTTGTTACTTATCGTAAAAGAAAAATTTATTATGGCAATGGTAAGGCGGAAGATTTGGTAAGAATGATAGAAAGAAATAGAGACAGAAAATTTTTATTGCCTTGTAGTGTAGATACAAGCGTGAATCCTCTTTTGTCATTATTGGATGAAAAAGAGATTGATTATGAAAAAGCGGAAGTTTTTCAAATTAAGATGGCAGACCTTCGTCATATAGATATTAATGCTTATGAAATGATAGTGTTTTTCAGTCCTTTTGGGATACAGTCATTGCAAGCCAATTTTCCTAAATATAAGCAAAACGAAACGGTAATAGGAGCTTTAGGTCATCAAGTCTTAGAGGCTGCCAAGGAAGCAGGAATAAAAGTAACGCTTACGGCACCGACCAAAGAACATCCTTCTATCTTTACTGCAATAGATGAATACTTGCAGATATCGAATAGTTCAAAAAAACAAAAATAATGAAATTGTTCACGTTCTCTAAAAAAGAACATCTTTGTAAAAGAAATGATTTTCAAAATATTTTTTTAAAAGGGAAAAGCATACATCATTTTCCTTTTCGTTGTGTTTATTTAGTTCGTCCAGCCGACAAATTGCAAATTAAAATAGGAATATCTGTTCCTAAAAAAACATTTAAACTTGCTGTTAAACGTAATCGAATTAAAAGACTGATAAGAGAAACTTACCGATTAAACAAACATTTGCTTTATGAATCTTTACAAGATCAAACGATAGAATTGTTATTATTATTTATATATACGTGTAAAAACGAGTATACATTTAAAGAGATGAATAAGCAGATTAACTTGCTGTTAAACAAAATAATAGCAAAAGATTTTGTAAAACAATTGAAAAATCAACATATTCATGAAAAATAATGTTATTTTTTGCTATATTTGCAAACTCAAAATAATATACAATATATATTTATAACTTACTCATAATTAAATATTTTACAAATGCAAAACAGAGGTTTTATTTTATTTATAGCTATCACATTAGGATTAATTAGTATTTATTCGCTCTCATTTACCTTTTGTACAAGGAAAGTCGAAAATAATGCAAAAGAATATGCTAAAAGTATTAATGTAGAAGAAATAAAAGCACAAGCAGGCGGTGATTTGTTCAGGGAAACTCACATGATGGATTCCGTGTATAAATTACGCGAAACAGAATATTTACAAAAAATGTCTGACTCTGTAGTTTACAATTTATTGTTTGCAAAATGGACTTACAAAGAATGTAAAGAATTAGAGTTAAACTTAGGCTTAGACTTAAAAGGAGGGATGAACGTAATGCTGGAAGTATCAATTCCTAACATTATTACATCTTTAGCAGGCAATGGAGCCAAAGATTCGCTTTTTGTAAAAACAATGAGATTGGCAAATGAAAAGCAAAAAACTTCACAAACGGATTTCGTTACTTTATTCGAACAATCGTTTAAAGAAGTAGCGCCTGAGAATGCGAAATTGGCAACCATATTCAGAAAATTAGAATTAAATCAAAACAATCCGACCAATAAAGATGTCATTAAAGCAATTAGAGAAGAAACGGAAGCTGCTTTAAACAATACATTTATCATATTACGAACTCGTATTGATAGATTTGGCGTAACCCAACCCAATATTAATCGCTTGCCGCAATCAGGTCGTATTATGGTTGAATTGCCGGGAGTGAAAGAACCTGAAAGAGTAAGGAAATTATTGCAAGGGACAGCTAATTTGGAGTTTTGGAAAACCTATGAATTTGGAGAAATTCAAGATTATTTTGTTCAAATCAATGACAGGCTTTCCGAAATAAATAAAGCTGAAAAAAAAGATACCTTAGCTGCCGAAAGTGAAGAAGAAGTGGCTGTTGCAACAACAGCTGCCGATTCTATTGCTGCCGACACTGCATTGTTTGACGATGATGAGATGACACCGGAAGGGCAAATGACACCTGAAGAAATAGCTGAAAAATATCCTCTATTATCAAAAATTACTTTTAACGACAGAATGTCTGATAAAGGGAAATATGGACCTTTAGTAGGCTATGTTCATGAAAAAGATACGGCGGCAGTCAGTGAAATATTGAACTTATCTTGGGTGAAAATGCTTTTACCTCAAGACCTTAAATTGTGTTGGCATGTAAAAACAAGAAAAGATAAATCCCCTTTCCATCAATTAATAGCATTAAAAGTATCCGGAGAAAAAGGTGCGGTATTGGATGGAAATGTAGTGGTTGATGCACGTCAAGACTTTACCGAAAGAGCCGGCAACGAAATTAGCATGACAATGAATGCTAATGGGGCAAAAATGTGGAAAAAAATAACCGAAGAAAACATCGGAAATTGCATTGCTATTGTTCTTGACGATTTTGTCTACTCTTATCCGGTTGTTAACGACGTAATTCCCAACGGTCGTTCTTCAATTAGCGGTGCGTTTTCATTGGAAGAAGCAAAAGATTTAGCCAACTTATTAAAAGCAGGAAAATTACCTGCTCCGGCAGTAATTGTTTCGGAAGAAATAGTAGGACCTACTTTAGGAAAAGAATCCATTCGTGATGGTATTGTATCGTTTGTTATTGCGTTTGTTTTAATACTCATCTATTTGTATCTCTACTACAATAAGGCAGGGATTGTAGCCGGAATGGCACTTATTTCCAATTTGATTATTTTAATGGGCGTAATGGCTTCTTTAGGAGCCGTATTAACATTGCCCGGAATAGCGGGTATGGTGCTTTCGTTAGCAATGGCGATTGATGCCAACGTGATTATATTTGAGCGTATTAGAGAAGAAATCAGAGCAGGGAAGGGACTGCGTTTGGCAATAGCGGATGGTTATAGAGCTGCTTATTCAGCGATTATTGACGGAAACCTAACAACGATATTAGTGGGAGTTATTCTTTTCATTTTTGGCTCAGGACCTGTACAAGGATTTGCCGTTACTTTAATTATAGGTATCATTACTTCTATGTTTACCGCAATTTTTGTGTCAAGACTTATTTTTACTTGGTTGTTAGACCACAATAAATCTATTCGTTACGGTAATAAAATAACCGAAAATGCATTTTCAAATATCAATATTGATTTTGTCGGGAAACGTAGAATACCTTATATTATATCTATTACTGTTATTGTACTTTGTATTATCTCATTGTCCCTAAGAGGATTAAATTACGGTATTGATTTTACAGGAGGACGTAGTTATACCGTACGTTTCGACCAAAGTGTAAGAGCCGATGAAGTAAGAGAAAGTTTAATGAAATCTTTTGATGGAGTAGCCCCTGAAGTAAAAACGTTTGGGTCGGATAATAAAATGAAAATAACCACTAACTGGCGTATAAATGAAACTAGTCCGGAGATAGATTCCATAGCTGAACAAAAATTATACGAAGGATTAAAGCCCTTTTTCAAATCAGATATATCGAAAAAAGATTTTAGTGTAGAAAATCAAAATGTAGGAGTGATAAGTGCCTTAAAAATAGGAGCACTTGTATCAAGAGACATTACTCGTGGAGCTTTTATGTCGGTGTTTTTTGCTTTAATAGGAATTTTTGTTTACATCGCTTTTCGATTTAGAAATTGGCGATTTGCACTTGGGGGCGTTATAGGATTAATGCATGATACTATACTTACAATAGGTGCGTTTTCAATATTTTATAGTATTATGCCTTTTACAATGGAGGTAGACCAAACTTTCATTGCTGCCGTATTAACCGTTATAGGATATTCTATTAACAGTTCGGTGATTATTTTTGACCGTATTCGTGAATATAGAAAATTGTATCCTAAACGTTCGTTACCCGAAAATATTAATCAAGGAATTAATTCGACATTAGGACGTACTGTTAACACGTCTTTCACAACTTTTTTCACTTTGCTTATTATTTTCATTTTTGGAGGTGCGGTGCTTAAAGGATTTATGTTTGCAATGATGGTGGGAATTTTCACAGGAACTTATACTTCTATCTTCCTTGCATCTACTGTTGTGTTAGATTTTGGTCGTAAAAAATTGAAATAGAAAAAGATTTGCTTAAAAAGAGGTTGACAAAACCTCTTTTTTTTTGCAGAAAAAATATTTTATATTGTCGCCTTTGGTATATTGGTTTGAATTTTATGAATTTAAATTTTTATAACAACGAAATTAATATACACCGAGAGTATTGTAAGTGTTTTATTGGCAATGTTTTATTTTATTTCAATAAAAAATGACTGCGAAATTAAGGAATATCAATAAAATAAATTTTAAAAAAAAAGGTTAATATAGCTATATAATTTCAATGATATGCCGTTAAAAAGAATTTTAGTTTTTATCTGTTTTTTCTTTTCCATAATAGCTATACATTCTCAGGAAATTGCTTTGTTGAAATACAGAGGAGGTGGCGATTGGTATGCCAACCCGACCTCACTGCCCAATCTTATTAAATTTTGCAATAAAAACTTATCTACCAATATAAATCCTCTTCCGGCGACCATAGATGTAGGAAGTAAAGACATATTTAATTATCCGTTTTTACACATGACAGGACATGGAAATGTCGTTTTTTCGGACGAAGAATGCCGTAATTTGAGAAACTACTTAATAGGAGGCGGTTTTTTGCATATAGATGACAATTATGGATTGGATAAATTTATTCGTCCGCAAATGAAAAAAGTATTTCCCGAACTCGAATTTGTAGAACTTCCTTTTAGTCATCCTATTTATCATCAGAAATATTCGTTTCCTAAGGGCTTGCCGAAGATACATGAACATGACAATAAACCTGCCCAAGGATTTGGACTTTTTTATGAAAATCGCTTGATTTGTTTTTATACGTATGAATGCGATTTGGGCGATGGCTGGGAAGATGCTGCTGTACACGGAGATTCGGAGGAAATTAGAACAAAAGCACTTCAAATGGGAGCCAACATCATACAGTATGTATTTACTTATTGATTATGAGCGATAAAATGCGTATTGATAAATGGCTGTGGATGGTTCGTGTGTTTAAAACCCGAACCGTTGCCAATGAGGCTTGCAATGCAGGAAAGGTAAAAATAGATGGAGTGAGTTGCAAAGCATCAAGAGAAATTAAAAAAAATGTTGAAATCCAAATACGTATAGGGCAGTTGTTAAAAACGATTCAGGTAGTGGATTTTCCGAAAAATCGTTTACCTGCCAAGTTAGTATCGGATTACTACATAGACTTGACACCTCAAGAAGAATATGACAGAATACGTTTCTTACGTTCACAAGCAGTTGTAAGAGAGCATGGACTCGGACGACCTACCAAAAGAGACAGACGTCAATTAGAATATTTGAAAGATTTTTTATCAAATACGGATGATTGGGAAGATGAATAATTTTTTTTCAAAATAATATTAGCACTATGAAAGCAACGACATTGAATTATAAATTCAGCTTATTTGTTATCGGCATACTTTATTTTGTTTTTGGTTTTGTTACATGGTTGAATGGAACATTAATTCCTTTTTTAAAGATAGCTTGTGAGTTAAGCGATTTTTTAGCTTATTTTGTTACTTTTGCTTTCTATATTTCTTATTTTGTTATGGCATTGCCGTCTTCTTTTATTTTAGAAAAAACAGGATTTAAAAACGGTATAGCCATAGGATTATTTGTTATGGCAATAGGCTCTGCTTTGTTTATTCCTGCTTCTTACGAGCGTTCTTATATTTTATTCTTGATAGGATTATTTATTTTAGGAACAGGTTTGTCATTAATGCAAACAGCTGTTAATCCTTACGTTACAATTTTAGGACCTATTGAAAGTGCTGCCAAACGCATCAGTATTATGGGGATATGTAATAAATTTGCAGGAATTATTGCACCTTTATTGTTAGCCACTTTGCTTTTTTCGGGGACGGAGCATATAGTAGCCGCAATAGAAACAAACTCATCGCCTGAACTTCGCAATAATATGCTCGATACGCTTGCCTTACAATTAATAAATCCTTACATTGTAATGACGATTATTCTTGTCTTATTGGGATTTCTGATTTTGAGAACTCATTTGCCCGAAATAGATAAAGATGAATCAACGGAAGAAAAGTCAAGAAAATCAATTTGGCAATTTCCTTATATGTGGATAGGGGTCATTGCGTTGTTTTTTTATGTCGGAGTGGAAGTTATAGCAGCCGATACCGTTATTTTATACGGCAAATCACTTGGTGTTCCGGTAGAGTCGGCAAAATATTTTACAAGTTTAACTTTAGTGTCGATGGTAATAGGTTATTTTATAGGCGTTGCTATTATTCCTAAAGTTGTTTCTCAACGAAAAGCTTTAATCGCTTGTGCCGTGTTGGGGATTATTTTAGTGCTTTGTGCTTTAATCGTTCCTGCTGATTCGTATTTTACTTTCTCATTTATTGATATAGCGACCTTTAAACCTATTGAAATGCTAATACCTTATACCGTCTTTTTTATTGCCTTGTTGGGATTAGCTAATTCTTTGGTTTGGCCCGCTATATGGCCATTGGCTTTAGACGGAGTCGGGAGTCATGCAAAAAAAGTATCGGCTTTTTTAATTATGGCGATAGCGGGGGGAGCATTAATTCCATTGGTATATGGCAGATTAGCCGATACCATAGGAACACAAAAAGCATACTGGATAGCAATACCTTGTTATGTGGTAATTTTATTTTTTGCTGTCTATGGATATAAAATCGGGAAAAGTGAAAAGTAATTAAAATTTGGCATAGAAATTGCAATAACAATATGAAAATTCATTTTACTATTTTTGTGAAAATACCCACTCTCTTCCCCGAGGGGTATTTTCTTTTTTTATGTACTTTTGTAAAATGATTTATAAAACAATTAACACATCTCTACAAATGAAAAAAATTATTTTTTTAAGTTGCATTTTATTTGTTCAGCTGACGAAAGCTCAAGATGTTATTTTTATTTTTGATGGAACAACAATAGAATCAAAAGTAATTGCTATTGAAAGTGAAGTGATAAAATATAAGCTATGGAATAGTGAAGAAGATTCTATTTA
>JAAYQB010000038.1 GCA_012519525.1 Bacteroidales bacterium
GAAAATAAATTTCTTTCTAAAAAAAGCATTTTTTGTTTTAAAATACAATTATCATTTTTTTCAAATTTTATAAGGGTATAAATTCAAAATAAACTATTAATTTTGCAGAAAATTTTATAATAATTAGAAGTTATTAAAGAGGTACTGTTCTATTCCAAAAAGCATATAGATTTTTTTCAAAGACTTTAAAACTCATAATAAATAAAATGCTATTTTTGTCTTTTTGTTAATCAATAATTATCGTAAGCAATAAAATATGGATAAAGCAAAGAGAACCATTTTTTTAACAGGGGCTACAGGTTTAATAGGAATGGCAGCCTTAAAGGAATTATACAAGCGTTTGGATAGATTTGATTTGACATTATTAGTTCGTCCGACAAAAATTAATAAAAGAAAAATGCGTCCTTATTCGGGGCAACAAGGGATTCGTATTGTGTGGGGCGATTTAATGAATTACAATGATGTTTTAAAGTGTGTTAACGGAGCCGATATAGTGTTGCATATAGGAGGAATGGTTTCGCCTCAGTGTGATCCTTATCCTAAGAAAACACGAAAAGTTAACCTTACTTCGGCACAATACATTGTCAATGCAATAAAAGAACAAGCAAATGCCGATGATATTGCTTTGGTTTACATGGGTTCTATTGCTCAAACAGGGCATCGCAACGTTCCTTATCACTGGGGGCGAACAGGCGACCCTATTTATCCTGCTATTTACGACCATTATGCTTTGTCGAAATGTGAGGCAGAACGCATTATAGTAGAGTCGGGACTGAAAAAATGGGTAAGTGTAAGACAAAGTGGAGTATTGTATCCTGAGTTGATTATGAACGGCTTGAATCCTATTATTTTTCATATTTCTTTGCATACCGTAGTGGAGTGGGCTACGATTGAAGATTCGGGACGCTTGCTTGCGAATATTTGTGAAGAAAGTGTCCCTGATGAATTTTGGAATCGTTTTTATAATATTAGTAGCGGGGCTTCTTATCGTTTAACTTTTTATGACTTTGTTGCGAAGTTGTTAAAGTTAACTCATTGTCCGCCACCGGAAAAAATCTTTAATTTACATTGGTTTGCTCTTCGTAATTTTCATTGTTATTGGTTTACGGATGCCGATATATTGGAAAATTATTTACACTTTAGGAGCAATGTGCCTGCCGATGTTTATTTTAAACAAATGCAAAAGCAAATACCATGGTATTTTTCATTAATAAAAATTATTCCTGCATTTGTTATTAAGGCTGTAATGTATCTACTTGTTAATGACAAGAAAAATGGGACAATGACTTGGATAAAGCAGCGAGACCAACAGCGAATATCGGTTTTTTTCGGTTCTTACGAAAAATGGCGGCAAATTCCGAAATGGAAAGATTATCACGTTGTCAATCCTCAACAAGAACCTATTTTTTTTAATCATGGTTATGATGAAAACAAGGCAAAAGAAGATTTGGACATAGAAGACATGAAGCAAGCGGCTATTTTCAGAGGAGGTGTATGTGTTTCGGAAACAATGACAAAAGGAGATTTGAGCACTCATTTGGAGTGGGAATGTCAGTTTCATCATCGTTTTAAAGCTTCCCCCGCTTTGATATTATTGGGAGGACATTGGTGTCCGGAATGTTTTCCAACCCCTTATAATTATGATGCTATTGCAAAAGGAAATCCTTTTTTTGCGCAAGCATGGTATACTTCACATGATAAAGATGAGCATAACGTATACGAAGAATCCATATTTGATGGGTGGGAAAAGTAAATTAAATGAGAAAAATGAGGGCGAAATATTGCTATTATTCAGTCAAAAGCACCTTATTTTAAAATTATCGCGTTGGCTATATGTGAGTTACAACATAATTATATTATTTTTTATAAAAGTGGTTCTTTATTGAAAATAAGTGTACTTTTGCTAAAATATTTTTAACTTATATTATTTATTGTACAATGAACATTTTTATTGGAAGTTTACCTTACTCAGTTAAGGAAACAAATTTGAAAGAAATCTTCGAGAAATACGGAGAAGTAAATTCTGCAACAGTTATTACTGATAAATTTTCAGGCAGAAGTAAAGGTTTTGGTTTTGTGGAAATGGATGATGACGCCGCCGCTCAAAAAGCAATTGATGAACTGAATGGTTCTGAAATGGATGGACGCACCATCGTAGTGAATAAAGCTAACGAGAGAACAGAAGGTCCTCGCAGAGACTCTAACAGAAGAGATGACAACAGAAGATCAAGATACTAATACTCTATGATAATTAGTTTTAAAGACTGTCCGTAAAGACAGTCTTTTTTTATTCTAAAAAATTAGGATGTATAGAAAGCTAATGTGCGAAAACACAAAAAAAATATGTACTTTTGCAAATTAAAATTTAAAATTCATTTAATACTATCATTATGTCAAAAAAAGTAATACATACGGAAAAAGCACCTCAGGCAGTAGGTCCTTACAGTCAAGCAATTGAAAAAAATGGAATGTTGTATATTTCGGGTCAAATTCCGATTAATCCGGAAACAGGCAAAATGCCCGAAGGAATAACGGTTCAAACAGAGCAAGTAATGAAAAACATAGGAGCTATTTTAAAAGAAGCAGGATATGGTTTTGAACAAGTCGTTAAATCAACTTGTTTATTAACAGACATGGCTGATTTTAAAGCGATGAATGAGGTATATGCCAAGTTCTATCCTACGAATCCTCCGGCAAGAGCGGCTTATGCCGTTAAAGGATTGCCTTTGGGAGCGATGATAGAAATTGAAACCATTGCAATGAAATAAAAATAATTATTAATACTAAAAATATCAAAAAAATGAAGAAAATAAGTGTTTTTTTAGCAGTAGCTTTTTTATTATCTCAATTTAATCTACAAGCACAAAACAAAGATACGACTGAGAAAGAAGGCTATATATTTACAGATGTCAAACGTTTGCCTGCAACTTCGGTTAAATCTCAAGACAGAGCCGGTACTTGCTGGTCGTGGTCGACGATTTCTTTTTTCGAATCGGAAATGATGCGTTTGAAAAAAGATTCGGTTAGTTTAGCACCTCTTTACATTGTTTGGAATACCTATAACGAAAAAGCAATACGTTATGTACGTATGCATGGTTCTTTGAATTTTGCTCAAGGAGGTTCGTTTGCCGATGTGGTATGGGCGATAAAAAATTATGGAATAGTTCCTTTGTCGGTTTATTCGGGTTTAAACTATGGAGATTCTATACATGCACATGGTGAATTGGATGCTGTTTTAAAATCCTATGTAGATGCCATTATTAAAAATCCGAATCGTAAATTAAGCACGGCATGGTTAAGAGGATACAATGCGGTTTTAAATGAGTATTTAGGAGCAAAACCCGAAAAATTTTCTTATAACGGAAAAGAATACACCCCTGAATCATTTTATAAAAACGCAACAGGCTTAAATATGGATGATTATGTAAGTTTAACCTCTTTTACTCACCATCCTTTTTATACTGCTTTTCCGATAGAAGTTCCGGATAATTGGATAGGAGAAATGAGCTATAATATCCCGATGGATGAATTAATGGATATTATGGATAAAGCTATTGACAACGGTTATACTTTTGCTTGGGGAGCCGACGTTTCGGAAGAAGGTTTTGTGCGAAGAGGCAGCATTGCCATAGTTCCCGATTATACTAAAGTAGAAATGGCTGATGCCGAAATTGCAAAATGGACTACTTTGCCAAAACAACAAAAAATGGCGGAATTTTTGAAAAATCCCGGAAAAGAAAAAGAAATAACCCAAGAAATGCGTCAAGTGGCATTCGATAATTATGAAACGACCGATGACCATGGAATGCATGTGATAGGAAAAGCTACAGACCAAAATGGCAATAAATTCTTTATTGTTAAAAACTCATGGGGTGAGTATGGTGATTATAAGGGATTTTTGTATGCTTCTTATAACTATGCAGCTTATAAAACCTTGAATATACTTATTCATAAAGATGCACTTCCTAAAGAATTAAAGAAAAAATTAAAACTTTAAAATATCTTCCTTTCATAAAGAAAAAAAAGAGGCTATCTTAGGACAGCCTCTTTTTTTATGATTCTAAATAGTCGACCCTTAAAAACATTTTAATTTATTGAATATCATTAAAATAATTTGTAAAATATATTGAAGATATTGCAATTATTTGTATCTTTGCAACAAAAATCTTGTATATTTTTGTATGA
>JAAYQB010000039.1 GCA_012519525.1 Bacteroidales bacterium
GCTTTTAAAGGAGATATTCCAACTACTACTGTCGCTGCTATTGCGATCAAAACTTTTTTGCTTTTTGTTAAAATAAACTTTTTCATGATTACGCTATTTTTTAGTAAAAAAATGATTATTAATTGTTGGGCAAAGATAGTGTAAAAAATACTTAGAAAATAATCAAATCCATTAAAAGTTATTAACAAAATTTGTTAATAACTTTTAATGGATAAACAACAGCTTGCTTTTCAATACCAAGGCATTGTTTATTTTTCTAAATTTTCTTTATACTCATTTGCTATTTTATTTGCTGTTTCATAATCGCTACTCGCAACAACCACTCTTACCACTCCAGCCCCATCAAACGAGGTAAGAAAAGGAAAAATAGTACCGTTTATTTCATTTCTTAAATAAACTTTAATACCAGCATCTTCTAACAAATTTTTAAGCATAACTGCTTGCCATACAGTTCCTGTAAATATTTCAATAGGCCTTATTTCTTCTTCGGTTTTCATAACTATTATTTTTTTTATTTTAATGCAAATATAGTTAAAAATTCTAATTATTTTTAATTTTTCATAAGAAATTTATCAAAAGAATTTTTATATTTATGTGGCATATATGAAACATTTTTATGTAAATTTGCATTTGAATTTTCAATTTCAGCAAATGGATTTATCTATAAGTTAAGAAATTGATAATCAATAATTAAAAATTTTTTATAATAAAAAATATTTATGGATAAAATATTAGTATTGGGTTGTGCTGGTCAAATAGGGTCTGATTTAACTTTAGAACTGCGTAAAATATATGGGAATTCGAATGTTTATGCTTCTGATATTCGTCAAGCAGACAAAGAAATTATGGAAAGTGGTCCTTTTGAAATTTTAAATGTTTTAGAAGCAGATAAAGTTGCCGATATGGTTAAAAGACATGGCATTACACAAATTTATCACTTAGCTGCTATTTTATCAGGCAATGCTGAGAAAAAACCTCTTCCTTCGTGGGATATTAATATGAAAGGCTTGCTTGATATTTTAGAAATAGTAAAAGAATTAAAAGTTAAACGTTTATTTTGGCCCAGTTCTATTGCTGTTTTCGGACCTTCTACTCCTATTAAAAACACTCCTCAACAATGTATTATGGATCCTAATACTGTATATGGAATCAGCAAATTAGCCGGTGAACGATGGGTAGCATACTATAGAAAACGTTATGGAGTAGATACACGCAGCCTTCGTTATCCGGGACTTATTAGCTATAAAACAGAAGCAGGTGGCGGTACTACCGACTATGCAGTAGAAATTTATTATGAGGCAATTAAAAAAGAAACTTATCAATGTTTTTTAGAAAAAGACACTTATTTGCCGATGATGTTTATGCCCGATGCCATTAAGGCAACGATACAATTAATGGAAACCGAGGCAAATAAATTAAGCGTTGAGGATAGTTATAATGTTGGTGGAATGAGCTTTTGCCCTGATGATATTTTTAAAGCTATTAAAAAAGAAATGCCTAATTTTACTATTACTTATCAACCCGATTTTCGTCAAGCCATTGCTAA
>JAAYQB010000040.1 GCA_012519525.1 Bacteroidales bacterium
CAACGGCTTCATCTTTCTCAAAACCGAAGAGTTTATTTTCCAATCCTGACAATTTTTCAATTTCCTGTTTGCCAATGAGTTCCAATTTTTCTATTTCGTGCCATATAGTGGCACAACTAATGGTTTTTACCACCTTATAACGTCCTTTATCCTTGCTAACTATCTGAATAGAAGTGCTTCCAGATCTATTTTTTAATCTTCTAATAAACATATATTTTTTTTTGCAACACCCAAATAACGAAAAAAACAATTATATATTGTTGATTAATAATTATTTATATGGGTGTTGCAAAAAAGTGCGGAAAACAAGAAAAGGAAGTGGAAGTTTTTTTGGATTCCTTTTGTTTTATTATTCTCTATTGGCATTATTTTATATTTTATTTTCCGTAAGGAATTACAAATTGAAGAACAATTAAATTAATGTAAAAGTCAAATTTACATCTTTTAAGCTGCTATTGTTTTTTCAGCACTGCATTCGGTGTGTTGGCATAACAATAAGCACAAAGATGCGGACAGCTATTATACGTCCCAATATCTTTGCTTATGATACACCGACAAGCCTTACGCTGACCTTTGTCTTTTAAATTTGCTTCTTTTTTAGGAGTGTCTTTTCCCGGAAATTTTTTATAAGAGAGGTAGTACATAAAATCTTTGTCGTCAGTAAAAATACGCTTCATTAATTCATTGTCTATACAGCGATTGTGTTCTATTCCGTAGGGGTTTAAATCTATTTCTTCGGCGCAAGAGGCAAGGGATAAATTCCAGCTTTTATTTAGTTGTTGAAGTCCTTTTGCAAACTCTTTCATTGTCGAAGGAGTAAATTCTTGATAATTGATATGTAAGCGTTTAAGGTTGTTTTTTACTTTTTTATACATGCCGATATCGGCAAAACTGAAAACGATTTTTTCGGTATGATTTTTTAATTGACTTCCTATATGTTCCACTTTTTGCAAAAGCTCATTTATTCCTATTTTGTCGGTCATAATAAGAGGGTCGAAGCGCCATATTACTTTTTCTTTACCGATACTTTCCGATAAGTGTTGAAATGTTTCGATGCGTTTTTCTATGGAAGGAATATGTGTTTCTAATTGTTCCGTTTCGTAGTCGTTGAGTGTAAATTGAAAATAATAATGAATGCCTCTTTCGTCTAATTCCGGAAGATAGGGGATGAGCGGAGCCGGATTTTTTGTCCAAAATACTACTGCTTTTGTGTTTTTGAATGCGACATAGGTAGGCTGCTGATTGAAAGGATTATGGCAAACGCAATAACCTGCTTTTAACCGGTTAATAAACCATTGTGCATAAAATGCCGGAATATCGCTACGTCTGCTTGCAGAGATAATAACAGGTGCTTGCGCTACGACTTGCTTGCCGTCATCAGTAATAATATTGATTGTAGGGTGCATTTTTTAGTTTTAAAACAACTAAATTATCAACGATTATATTCGTATAATATTCTTTGACTTCAACGGCTTTCTATAAGTTCATCGTAGCTGTCATAAAATTTTGTATTGTTTTGTCTGTTAGTTTATTGTATGGTCGTTTTATATTTGTATTTGCTTTTTTATTTTTCTTGCAATCAGCTTTGGTATAATAAAAAAACAATTAAAGTTGAAAAACCATTTTTATGTATTGAAAAAAATAGTACTTTTGCACGTTCTCAAGCGGATGTGGCGTAATTGGTAGCCGCGCCAGACTTAGGATCTGGTGCCGAGAGGCGTGGGGGTTCGAGTCCCTTCATCCGCACAATAGTAAAAATAATCCCTTTCTCTTAGCCTTAAATCTCGTTTATTAAAGATTTTTAATGTATCTTTGCAACTTAAAATAACAGGTATCTTTATTAGAGATAGGTGTTTAAATATCAAATAATTGATAAATGTCATATTATGTATAAAAATAAGATTTTTCTTTTATTAATTTTCAGTATTAGTATTTTATTTTCTACCGTTAACACTTCTTTATTTGCTCAAATCAATACTATTCATATAGAGAAAAAAGAAGATGATTTTTCGATACACCAACAAAAAATGAATCGTTTTCTTCAGTTTTTAAATTATTTTTATGTCGATAAGGTTGATTTTAATAAAATTGTAGAAAAAGGAACTATCGAAATGTTAAAAGAACTTGACCCTCATTCTACCTATATTCCCAAAAAAGATGTAGTTCGTACGAACGAACCTTTGCAAGGAAATTTTGACGGAATAGGAGTTCAGTTTCAAATTATGAAAGACACCATTGTGGTTGTTCAACCCATTAAAGGCGGTCCTTCCGAAAGAGTAGGCATTGTTGCAGGCGATAAAATTATTCAAATAGACGATTCGGTTGCGGTTGGTAAAATATGTACCAACGAATGGGTTTATAATAAATTAAGAGGACCGAAAGGAACAAAAGTAAAAGTCCATATCAAACGTGGAAAAGAACCTAAAGCATTGGAATTCACTATTATTAGAGATAAAATTCCGATTAATTCTATTGAAGCCTATTTTATGGTTGATAAAGAAATAGCTTATATTAAATTAGAACGCTTTGCTCAAACTACCAAAGAAGAATTCGAACAAGCCGTTCGTGAATTAAAAATGCAAGGAATGCAACATCTTATTTTTGATTTACGAGGTAATACAGGTGGTTTCTTATCGGCAGCAGTTGATATTGTCGATGAATTTATTGAACCGAATAAGTTGGTTGTTTATACGCAAAACAATCAAAACTATAACAGAATGAATTATAATACAAGATTTAACGGTGTTTTTGAAAAGGGAAGATTAGTGATTATGATAGATGAATATTCGGCATCTGCCTCTGAAATTGTTTCGGGAGCAGTGCAAGATTGGGACAGAGGCATCATTGTAGGCAGACGTTCTTTTGGGAAAGGTTTGGTACAAACACCTACCATGCTCAACGATAGTTCTCAAATCAGGTTGACGACCTCGCGTTATTATATTCCTAGCGGAAGATGCATTCAAAAACCTTATGAAGGAATAGAAGACTATAGTAAAGATTTGATTAACAGATATAATGCCGGAGAATTAATGCACGCCGACAGTATTCACTTTCCCGATTCCTTAAAATATACTACAACCAATGGACGTACTGTATATGGAGGCGGAGGTGTTATGCCCGATGTTTTTGTTCCGATGGATACCATTAAAGTCAGTGATTTTTATTGGCAATTGTTCCGAAAAAACATATTTAATCAATTTGTTATGTCTTATTTAGAACAAGAAAAACAACATTTGCTGGCTACTTATTCAAATTTTGAAGAGTTTTATACTAATTTTGATGTGAATCAAGTGATATTGGATAAGTTCTATGATTTTGCCAATTCAGAGGGAGTTAAAGATACTTTTGTATTTAACTTTATCAATTATGTTACTAATTTTACCAAACAATATAACGACTCTTTAAATACGATTTATGTCTCATTAGACGAAGTGAAAAACAATCGTCAATACCAAAAAATGTTAGAACAATATATTGAAGTAGAATTAGATAAATACAATAAGCAACAAAAGTCTTTTGATACGGAAAAGTATATTAAAAAACAAATAAAAACTTTAATAGCACGTAATCTTTACGATGCGAGTAAATCGACCAAAATATGGTTGGAAGACGATAAAACCTATCAAAAAGCGTTTGAAATTATAAAAGATGTTTCTTTATTTAAAAAAATGAATATTAAAAATTAATAATGAGATATAATTTTGACAAACCTATTGAAAGAGAAAACACTAACTGTTTAAAATACGATAGTCGAGAATTGATTTTCAAAAATTCGGATGTGCTTCCTATGTGGATTGCCGATATGGACATCGCCATTCCCGATTTTATTATTGATGCGGTAAAACAGCGTGCCAATCATCCCGTATATGGCTATTCTTTTTTTAGCGAACAATTTTATTCTAATTTTATTGATTGGATGTATCGGCAACACGGTATTAAAATAGAAAAAGAATGGATATGTTTTTCGCCGGGGGTAGTGCCTGCTATTAATATGTTAGTATTAACTTTTTCGCAGCCTAATGATAAAATAATTATACAACCACCTGTTTATCCGCCTTTTTTTAGTGCGATAAGCGATCATCATCGGATAATTTCGGAAAACCCCTTGGTTTGTAACGGGACAAAATACATTATGGATTACGAAGATTTAAAAGCTAAAGTAGATTCCAATACACGCATGATTATTCTTTGCAATCCTCATAATCCGGTAGGTCGTGCTTGGAAAAAAGAAGAACTCGAACAAATGCTTGCTGTTTGTGAAAAAAATAATATCACAATTATTTCTGACGAAATCCATAGCGATTTGATATGCCGTTCGCATCGGCACACGAGCATGTTGAGTTTAACGGATAAAGCAGTAGCTTGTTTTTCACCCAGTAAAACCTTTAATTTAGCAGGAATGTCCACTTCTTATATTGTTATTCCTGATAAAGAAATGAGAGAAAAATACCTTGCTACTGTTAATGGATTGCATATTGCTTATGGTAATTTGTTCGGCTCTGTAGCCACTGAAACCGCTTATGGAAAAGGAAAAGATTGGTATTTGCAAGTATGGAAATACCTGCAAGATAACATGGATTACGTAATAGATTTTTGTAAAAAAAATATTCCTAAAATTAAAATCTTACGACCGGAGGCAACTTATTTGCTTTGGTTAGATTGTCGTAATATTACAACTTCAGCCGAAGAGTTACAAGAAATATTTGTGCAACGTTTGCATTTGGGCTTGAATAATGGGATTGAATTTGGAGCTGTCGGAGAAGGTTTTATGCGAATGAATGTTGCTTGTCCACGCCAAACACTCGAATTTGCAATGCAACGACTAAGCCTGCTAAATGAATTATAAAACTATCATTATTAAAACGAATAAAAATGAAAAATGAAAAAATATATTACTTACTTTTGTGTGTATTGATGTTAGCTTATGCTTGCGAATCACCACCGTCAACCGAAGTTGAAAAAACATCGGAAAGCATAGTAATTCCTTCTTTTGATGCCGATTCGGCATATCGTTTTGTCGAAAATCAGGTGTCGTTCGGACCAAGAGTTCCCAATAGTCAGGCTCATAAACAGTGTGGCAATTACTTAATCAATGAGTTAAAAAGATTTTGCGATAGCGTTATTGTGCAAAGTTTTTCCGTTAAAGCATACGATGGCACGTTGTTGCATGCTAAAAATATCATTGGCATTTTCGAACCTCAACAAGAGAGAAGGGTTTTGTTAGGAGCGCATTGGGATTCACGTCCTTATGCCGACCATGACCCGAATCCTGCCAATCACCGCACGCCCATTGATGGAGCCAATGATGGAGCCAGCGGAGTAGGAGTGCTGTTAGAAATAGCACGGCAATTGAATCTGAAAAAAGCAAATATAGGGGTTGATATTATTTTTTTCGATGTCGAAGATTATGGAGCACCTCAAGATGATGACATTAATTATAGTGGTGAATTTTGGTGTTTAGGTTCACAACATTGGGGTAAATATCCACATACTGCCGATTATCAAGCTCGCTTTGGCATTTTGTTGGATATGGTTGGAGGAAAAAATGCTATTTTTACTCGTGAGGGAACGTCTCTTTTTTATGCACCCGACATTTTATCGAAAGTGTGGAATATAGGACAGCAAATGGGTTATGATGCTTATTTTAAAAATATGGAAACGCCGCCCATTACTGACGATCATTTGTATGTCAATAGAATTACTAACATCCCTATGATTGATATTATTGAATACAATCCGTCAACACGAACGGGATTTAATCAACATTGGCATACACTGAACGATAATTTAAGCAATATTGACAAAAAAACATTGGAAGTTGTAGGAAAAGTTACATTAGCAGTAATTTATAATGAAAAATAATTTTTATAAAATAGTGTTTTTTTTATCTTTGTTGTCGAGTGTTTTGACTGTCAAAGCACAAACGAATGAAGAACAATTGGCTATTCAATATTTTAAAAATCAAGAATACGAAAAAGCAGTAGAATTATTTAAAGGTTTATACGATAAACGATCCGATGCTTATTATTTTAACTATTATTTTGAAACACTTGTTGCCTTAAAAGATTTTAAAAGTGCAGAACGAATAGTTCATAAGCAAATACGTTTGTATCCGAGTATACAAAAATATAAAGTTGATTTAGGACGGATATATGAGTTACAAGGGGAGAGTAAAAAAGCCAAAAAGCAATTTGAGTCTTGTGTTTTACAAAATGATCTTAATAGTATTAGCGTTAAAGAATTAGCTGTGGCGTTTCAACAATACCAATTAACAGATTATGCTATTAAAACTTATTTGAGAGCGAGAGAAATCAGCAAGAACACTTATGATTATGCTATCGAATTAGCTCAATTATACGCTATTAGAAATGACTATCAAAAAGCGATAGACGAATTGTTGCTACTTGTGGGTAATGTTCCGGCTGAACAGAGTGCTGTAGAAGGTATATTGCTCAATTGGCTTATAAACGACCAACAACAAACTAAACAAGCAATTATTAAAAATAATATTTTAAAATACTCAAATAAAAATCCTGATATTCAAGTTTATTCTTCGCTTTTATTGTGGTTGGCGATGCAAGAAAAAGATTTTTCGTCGGCATTGAAACAAGCAATAGCTATGGACAAGCGTTATCGTGAAAACGGACGTACTGTTTTTGAAATTGCCAATATTTCTGCCGAAAATCAAGACCTTAAAACAGCAATTGAAGGATTTAATTACATTCTCAACGAAAAAGAGAAAGGCAATCCTTTTTACGAAGCAGCTAAAATGGCTTCTCTACGAACTAAATATCAGCAAATTGTGCATAGTTTCCCTAAAAAAACAGAAGACATACAGTTGCTTGATAAAAACCTACAAAGTTTTTTTAGTGAATACCGACTTCAACCTTTGAATATACAATTGTTTAGAGAGTGGGTATTGCTGAAATCTCTTTATGCCAACGATATAAATACGGCAAAACAATTATTAGAAGATGCTGTTTATAAGCAAAATATTCCCCCTAAAGAAAAAGCGGTATTAAAATTGGATTTGGGCGATTTGTTGCTTTTAGATGAAGATGTATGGGAAGCGACCTTACTTTATTCTCAAGTAGAAAAAGATTTTACGAATGATACAATCGGACATTTGGCAAAATTTAAAAATGCAAAATTATCGTTTTATCTCGGTGAATTCGATTGGGCGGAAGCTCAATTAGATGTCTTACGAGCAGCTACATCTAAACTGATAGCTAACGATGCCATGTACCTTTCGTTGCTTATCGCCGACAATAAAACGGAAGACAGTTTAAGTCCTGCTTTAATGTATTTTGCAAGAGCAAGTTTTTTTTTAGAAAACAATCGTATAGAGGATGCCGAAATAATGCTCGACAGTATTAGTCAAGTTTCTATTTATCATTCGTTAGCAGATGATATTCTCTATAAAAGAGCTGAAATAGCTGTCAAAAAACAGCAATATCATAAAGCAGACAGTTTGTTAAACAAACTGATAACCGCTTTTCCTTACGATCTTTTAGCCGATGATGCCTTGTTTTTGAGAGCAAACATTAATGAAATGTATTTAAAAGATGTTTTTACAGCGATGGAGCTTTATTTGAAATTGATTAAAGATTTTCCTTCAAGCATTTATATTATTGATGCACGCAATCGTTTCCGCTTATTAAGAGGAGATATTTTGCAGTAGTAAGGATAAATTAATACAAAAAATAATGATGTTTTTTTAAGCATTAACACGATAAGAAGTAATAATGGTAACTGTCTTTTTTATATCTTTGCAACTTCATATTAAAATCAGCAAATGTTATGTCGAAGAATGAAGATTTATTCAAAAAAATTATTTCTCATGCAAAAGAATACGGTTTTATATTTCCGTCGAGCGAAATCTATGACGGCTTAAGTGCTGTTTATGACTACGGTCCCTATGGCTGTGAATTAAAAAACAATATCAAAAGCTATTGGTGGAAGTCAATGGTGCAAATGCATGAAAATATTGTAGGCATTGATAGTGCAATTTTTATGCACCCTACCGTTTGGAAATCTTCCGGACATGTTGATGCTTTCAATGACCCGTTGATTGATAATAAAGACAGTAAAAAACGCTATCGTGCCGATGTATTGATAGAAGATTATTTGCAAAAAATTGAAGATAAAATTACGAAAGAAGTGGAAAAAGCGGCTAAACGTTTCGAAAATTTTGATGAACAAATGTTTAGACAAACAAATGCTCGCGTAATAGAATATCAGAAAAAAATAGATGAAATACGCACTATTTTTATCCGTTGCATGGAGAATAGTGATTGGGCAAAGTTAAAAGTATTGATAGATGAATTAGAAATAGTCTGTCCGATATCGGGGAGTAAAAATTGGACGGAGATACGGCAGTTTAACTTAATGTTTTCTACACAAATGGGTTCTGTTGCCGAAGATGCGGATGTGATTTATCTTCGCCCCGAAACGGCACAAGGTATTTTTGTTAATTTTTTGAATGTACAAAAATCCTCACGAATGAAAATTCCTTTTGGGATAGCACAAATAGGAAAAGCATTTCGTAATGAAATAGTTGCTCGTCAATTTATTTTTCGGATGAAAGAATTCGAACAAATGGAAATGCAATTTTTTGTTCGTCCCGGAGAAGAATTACAGTGGTTTAACTATTGGAAAGAAGAACGCATGCGTTGGCACATCGCATTGGGAATGGGCAAGGAAAACTACCGCTTACATGAGCATGAAAAATTAGCCCATTATGCCAATGCGGCAATTGATATTGAATTTCAGTTTCCTTTCGGATTCAAAGAATTGGAAGGAATTCATTCTCGTACCGATTTTGATTTAAAATCGCACCAACAATATTCGGGAAAGAAAATCCAATATTTTGATTCCGAAACCAATGAAAGTTATGTGCCTTATGTTGTTGAAACGTCTATAGGATTGGATAGAATGTTTTTAGCAATTTTAAGTTATTCATTTGTAGAGGAAGTACTTGAAGATAATAGTGTGCGAACGGTACTGAAAATACCGCCTGTTTTGGCACCGATTAAAATAGCTGTTTTTCCGCTTGTTAAAAAAGACGGTATGCCCGAAAAAGCAAGAGAAATACTCAAAGGATTGCAGCAACATTTTCTATGCCAATACGATGAAAAAGATGCTATTGGTCGCCGTTATCGTCGCCAAGATGCAATAGGCACACCCTATTGTATTACCGTTGACAATCAAACTTTAGAAGACAATACGGTTACACTTCGTAATCGAGATAGCATGCAACAAGAACGTATCGCTATTGAAAATATCGAAAAGCGGGTGTGGGATTTATTGAAAATAAATTATTAATAATTAAAAAATAAAAATGTTATCTATTATTGTTGCCTTAGGTAAAAATTTTGAAATCGGACAAAACAATCGTTTGTTATGTCATTTGTCCGACGATTTAAAACGATTTAAACAAATTACAAATAAACACACTGTGTTAATGGGCGAAAACACGTATTTATCATTGCCTACACGTCCTCTTCCTCATCGTCGTAATATTGTTCTGGCATTCGATAAAACAACGGTATACGAAGGATGTTACATGGCTTATTCTATTGAAGAAGCTGTGCAGCTTTGCGATAAAGAAGAAGAAACGTTCATTATGGGAGGTGCTTCTGTTTACAGGCAATTTTTACCTCTATGCGATAAACTTTATCTTACTCTTATTGATGCCGATTTTCCCAATGCCGATGCTTTTTTCCCAACAATAGATTGGAATGAATGGGATTTGGTAGAAGATATATTGCATCCTGCCGATGAAAAACACAAATATAATTTTTCATACAAAACATACGTTAAAAAGAAAAAATAAAGGAATGATGAAAAGAAGTATTATTTTAGTTTTATCTGGTTTGTTTTTCAGTGTTTTCAATGGTTTAGCACAGAAAAAAGGAGAAGCTGTTGCACCCTCTTTGCCCATAGATGAACACACAAAATTAATCACTTATCAAGATGTTATTCAGATGAAAGGAACGCCTGATACTTTGTATCAACGTGCGTATGAATGGGCAAAAAAATATTATCAAAATCCAACACAAGTAATTAAAGTTGCCGATGCTAACAAAAAGGTGATAGAATGTGTTTCTAATGTAAAAATAACGACACCTTCACGCGACGGAAAAACACAAGTTGCTGCAGGCTATGTTTATTATAATTTAAGAATAGAAGCACGTCAAGACCGTTATCGCTATACTATTACGAACTTTAATTTAAGAGGAGTTGCCAATCAGCCTATTGAAATTTGGTTTGATAACACTAAGCCGGAATGGAGTTCCATGCGTTACGAACATTTACGACAAGTAGACGAAGCCATACACCAATTAATGGAAAATCTTGAAGAAGGAATGGAACCAAAACCTATTATTAACGATGATTGGTAGATAAACGATGACACAAGATAAACCGCACAGCTATTCGGAAGAAAAAGAAGTTACATTTTTAGACGATATTTATACGCTTTTGCTGATAAATGACGATTTCAATACGTTTGATTTTGTAATAGATGCATTGATTGAATTATGTCATCACACTTACGAACAAGCGTATCAATGTACTTTTATCACACATAATTATGGAAAATGCGATATTATGCACGGGGCTTACACAAAACTTGAAGCTGTAGCAAATGCGATGTTAGAAAGAGGTTTAACGGTTAAAATAATTCAATAATAATAAATTTTGTCTTTTATTCGTTTATTATTTAGACTTTAAAAAAATATTAATAAAATCAATATAATTAAAAAATCATGAGTAACTTATCACAATTAAAACCACAATCATTGTGGGAAAATTTTAGTAAAATTTGTAGTATTCCCCATCCTTCTAAGCACGAAGAAAAAATAGTGGCTTATCTTATGGAATGGGCAAAAAAATATAATATTTCTGTTAAAAAAGATAAAATCGGAAATTTAATTTTCAAAAAGCCGGCTACCAAAGGCATGGAAAATCGTAAAGGAGTTATTTTGCAAGGACATATTGATATGGTACCGCAAAAAAATTCAAATAAAGTACATGATTTTACAAAAGACCCTATCGAAACGATAATTGGAGATGACGGCTGGGTGCGTGCCAATGGAACAACATTAGGTGCCGATAATGGAATAGGTTGTGCAGCAGCAATGAGTGTTTTGCAAGCTACTGATATCGAACACGGACCGATAGAAGTGTTGATTACCGTAGATGAAGAAACGGGAATGACGGGAGCTTTCGGATTAGAACCCGGCTTGTTTGATGGAGATATTTTATTAAATCTTGATTCCGAAGATGAAGGCGAATTATACGTAGGTTGTGCAGGAGGAGTAGATGTAAATATATCAATGGAATATCCTCAAACTGAAACCCATAGAGGATTTGTTGCCTATAATTTATCTGTAAAAGGATTAAAAGGAGGACACAGCGGGATGGATATCAATACGGGGCGAGCTAATTCTAATAAATTATTGTTCCGCTTTTTAATACATTCCATGCGTTCTTTTGATTTAAAAATAGCAGAAGTAAATGGTGGAAGTTTGAGAAATGCTATTCCTCGTGAATCTTTTGCCCTTGTGTTAGTTCCTGAAAAAGAAGCAAAAGCATTTGAAGCAGAAGTGATGAAAACCGAACAAATTTTCAAAGACGAATTTGCCAAAACAGAGCCGGATATGCAAATGAAAGTGGAAAAAACAGGATTACCTGCCAAAATTATGGCTCAAAACGAAATGCTAAAAATATGTAAAGCCACTTATGTATGCCCTCACGGAGTGGAAAGAATGAGCGATTCAATGCCCGGTTTAGTTGAAACAAGTAATAATTTGGCAATAGTAAAATGTATAGACGGAAAATTTACTGTAAATTGTTTGGTAAGAAGTTCCGTTGATTCGGCGAAAATGGCTGTAATGTATAAAATCGGGTCCTTGTTTGATTTGATAGGTGCCAATGTAAAATACGAAGGAGCTTATCCGGGCTGGAAACCCAATATGGATTCGCCCATATTGAAAACAATGATGAAAACATACAAGGAATTGTATGGAAAAACGCCTGAAATTAAAGCCATTCATGCAGGATTAGAGTGCGGACTATTGGGAGGCGTATATCCACATTGGGATATGATTTCATTTGGACCTACCATTCGAAACCCTCATTCCCCTGATGAAAGAGTAAACATCGAAAGTGTTGAAAAATTTTGGAACTTTTTGAAAGCGACATTGAAAAATG
Organism: Bacteroidales bacterium; assembly: GCA_012519525.1. GTDB lineage: Bacteria > Bacteroidota > Bacteroidia > Bacteroidales > WCHB1-69 > UBA5266. The sequence goes on from JAAYQB010000040.1 coordinate 12,217, forward strand.
TTCCCCTCAAATAAAAAAATATAATTCTGATAAAGAGGATATTGTTACAGTATCCTCTTTTTTTTATCCCAAATATTCAAAATGAAAAGAAAATTTGCAGTAGCTTATGTTAGAAGTATGGATGAAATGGGAGGGATATTCTAAAAATAGTACACATATTGTTAACACAAATTTTTATATTCTGTTCTATCATTAAAGTTTTTATGCTATATTTGCATTTACTTTAAAAAAAATATAAAGAATTTATTATGTATAATTTTACTTTTAAAAATCCCACCAAACTGATTTTCGGAAAAGGTAGTATTGCAAATTTATCGACAGAAATACCTATTGATAAAAAGTTGATGCTTACCTTTGGAGGAGGAAGTGTAAAAACGAATAATGTATATAATCAAGTAGTAGCAGCTTTAGAACGGCACGATTACATAGAGTTTTGGGGCATAGAACCCAATCCTACTTACGAAACTTTAATGGAAGCGGTGACATTGTGCAGAAAATACAATGTAGATTATCTGCTTGCTGTCGGAGGAGGTTCGGTGATAGATGGAACTAAATTTATTGCAGCCGCCATTCATTATGGCGGTGATCCATGGGAAATAGTCTTAGATGATACGAAAATTAAAAAAGTAATTCCTTTGGCTACAGTGTTGACTTTACCTGCTACAGGCTCTGAAATGAACGGAGGTTCGGTTATTTCAAAACAAGCTACTTGTGAGAAATATGCTTTTCATCATCCTTTGATTTATCCTGCTTTTTCTGTTTTAGACCCTGAATCATGTTATTCGTTGCCTATTGAACAAATTTCGGCAGGAATTGCCGATACTTTTATTCATATTTTAGAGCAATATCTTACAACCAACAATCAATCAATGGTAATGGATAGGTTTGCCGAAGGATTGTTGCTTACGTTGATAGAATTAGCACCTCAATTAATGAAAAATCATAAGGAATACGATACGATGGCTAATTTTATGTTAACGGCTACTATGGGTTTAAACGGTTTTATTAGTATGGGTGTTAAGCAAGATTGGGCAACTCATATGATAGGGCACGAACTAACGGCTCTTGCCGGCATCACACATGGGGTGAGTTTGGCAATAGTTGGACCTGCTTTAATGCAAGTAATGCGAGACGATAAAAGAGAAAAACTGTTGCAATATGCCGAAAGAGTATGGAAAATAACGGGAGAAAATAAAGAGCATGTAATAGATAAAGCAATTAATCACACTGCTGATTTTTATCGTTCTATCGGTATAAAAACACGGCTTTCGGAACATAATGTTGGAGATGACATTATCAATGAAATCGTTGAACGTTTTCGAAAAAGAAATACGATTTTAGGCGAAAACAGAAATATAAATGCTGATAAGGTATTGCAAATTTTAAATTTATGTAAATAGATGAAAATTACTTTTTTAGGTACCGGTACGTCTCAAGGAGTTCCTATCATTGCATGCGATTGTGTTGTTTGTCAATCGGAAAATGAAAAGGATAAAAGATTGCGTTCTTCCGTTTTAATAGAGCATCAAGATAAGATTTTTGTCATTGATACCGGTCCCGACTTTCGACAGCAAATGTTAAGGGAAAAAGTTAAAAGGGTAGATTTTATATTATTAACGCATGAACATAAGGACCATATTGCAGGTTTAGACGATATACGGGCATTTAACTATAAACAAAAAGAAAAAATGGATATATACGCCAATAAAAGAACATGTTGTGCTGTGCGTACGGAGTTTGCCTATGCTTTTGAAAGAAAAAAATATCCGGGTGTTCCTGAAATTAATCTTTATCAAATTAAAAATAAATTATTCAATGTTAAAGGAATATCAATACTTCCGATTCATTTAATGCATATGAAAATGAACATTACAGGATTTAGAATTGGCAATATGGCTTATATTACAGATGCCAGTTATATTTCGGACAAGGAAATGTTGAAACTGCAAAATTTAGATATGCTTATTTTGAATGCATTACGCATCAAGCCTCATCAATCACATTTTAATCTTCAACAAGCAATAGCTATTGCCAATCAATTAAAACCTAAACAAACATTTTTCACCCATATTAGCCACCTTATTGGTTTACACGACGAAATCAATGCAAGCCTACCGCCGAATATTCAATTGGCTTATGATGGTTTAGTAGTTGAGTCGGATTAAGTTTAAAATAAACACAAAAAAAAGAGGCTGTATAATAGCCTCTTTTTGTATTTTTACTTTATTTTACACTTATTTTCTTTGTTATTAATCCATTTTCGGTTTGTAATTGTAAAATATACAATCCGGGTGCTAAATCCGATGTTTGCAATATATATTTATTGGTATTAACAGCGATGTTGTACACCACTTGTCCTAATAGATTCAAAACCTTTATATTTGAAAATAAAGTTTCAGATTGAATATTAATCATTCCTTCTGCAGGATTAGGATATATTTTTACATTTCCTTTGTTATCTTGTAAATCTTCAATACCTACTACTGCTTTGTCAACTTTACCGGATTGAAGAACTTCTTTAGTATCATAGTCTTGTATCCAATATACCAACATCATATTTTTGAAGTTTTCAACGGAATGCTCTGTATTAAAATCAATCACTTTTCCTGCATTGAGTGGTAATCGGAATCTTCCTTGAAAATGAAATGCTAAATCAACTTTTACTTCTTCTCCATTTTGTAGTGAAATGCTGTTGCCTTTACTGTCAGTCATAAATTTTTTAAACACATAGAAAAATTCTTTTTCTCCATTGGTTTTTGCATTCATACGAGTAATCGGTTCGACAAGAGCTACAAAAAGTTTTTTATTTCCGGTAAAAGTTTTTAATGGATTGATGGTTAATGTAGTATGGAATTTTTGATTGTTATCATAAACAAAGGTAGCACTCATTTCAACAAACGAAGGCTGTAAATATTCCAAAAGTAATAATTCGGTAGAATATAGACCGGGAACTTCATTATAATATTTTCCGTCAACAGCTAAATAAGGAATGGAATTATTAATAGTATCATAATAAATTCTGCGAACATCTCCTTCCAAAGTAAAATAGGGGTCTCCGGAACCGGGCCAAAACATTTGGTATTTTACACAAGTAAATTTATCGGGATTTTCTTCAAAAATAGATTTTAGTTTAATATTTGCACTTACGCAAAGAGGACAAGTTGAGCTGGAAAATACTTCATGAAGAACAGTTCTTTGTGTTACTTTTTGATAGGTAATTATTTTCATATTAAAAGTATCGGATGTGGCAGAAGCATCTCCATTAATATTTGAAAACCATATTTTCAAATCGTATGTTCCTTCTTCTGTAGGAGTAAAAGTAGTACTATGCTCTAAGGTTGTAAAAGGATATACTAAAGCAATATTTGCACCGGTAATATTTTCTGTATATACAACACCATCAATGCTGTAGTTGTAGTCATAAGATGTTACTGTTGCATTTCCCGAACGATACACATTTGCTGAAATGGTACCTGTTTCATTTGGTTTTAACCAAGGTTTTGTATAGCTATTTTTAATTGCTAAACTGACAGCCGGAAGTTCTAAGCCGGCCATATCGTATCCTATATGGAATCCCGACATAAAGAGAACCCCTAACGTATTAGTAGTTCCGACAACTCCATGTTGCACATATATAGCATAAGAATAAAAGTCTTTCCAATCGGGCATATCTTCTGCTACATTATGAATGGGAGCGTGAATAGATTTGTTGGCAGGATTAATACAAATAATATTTTGAGGAGCTCTTTCTATTCCATATAAAAAGGGACCTCCTGCCGAAAGGTTGTCATAAGCAAGACCCCAAATGGGTCCATATTCAGATGCATAATTTAAATCGTCTCCGTTGATTGAATCTAAAATATCACCGGAGCGAGAAACTAATTTTACTCCATAATCGGTATAGATAGATATCCAAAATCCTCCATTATTGTTATCTGCATCAGGAGCATAAGTAATTCCTAATGGGAAGGTATTAGCCGGAAGAGGAATTTTATCAGCAACAATTCCGGTGTCTGAATCTAAATCAATTACATAAATGGTGTCATTGCCATTGGTCATAAAAAACTGGGAACCGTCGTATGCTAATCCTATCATAAAAACTTTGAAAGCTGATCTAGGAATACCTACAATTGCAAAAGAGTCTAACTTTTCCGACTCAAAGTTGATTTTAAAAATCATGCTTTTATTTGCACTGCAAGCATATAAAAACGAGCCGTCGCTTACCGTTCCTATAGGAGTAGTACAGCCGGGGTCTAATGTGTCGGCAAATTGGACTTGCCATTTTTGGGTTGATTTTTGGATTAATTCTTTTTGGATAGGTGTTTTTTCTCCTCTTTTTGCTACTATGTCTAATGATTGAGAGGAAACAGTATTTATTATGAAAAATACTGATAAACAAAATGATAAAATCTTTCTCATGTTAATGTTCTTTTTTAATTTATGTTAAGAATAAAATATTGACAAATATATAAAAAAATATGATTCCTTAAATAAATTTTTCATAAAAATGTTAAATATATTTTTTAATGAATAAGTTCGTGTATTTTAAAATTAATATCACTCTTGCTGAATAAGTTTTCCATGCTTTTTTTCTGAACATGTGTAATAAATACTTGTCCAAATTCTTTTTCAGCGACTAAGGACATTAATTTTTCTACACGCTGATCGTCTAATTTATCAAAAACATCATCGAGCAATAACAGCGGCTTGATGTTTTTTACATGTTTTAAATACTCATAGTGAGATAGTTTTAAGGAAATTAAAAAGGTTTTTTGTTGTCCCTGCGAGCAGAACTTTTTTACGGCAAAACCATTCATCATAAAAGAAAAATCATCTTTATGTGTGCCTACGGTAGTGTGTTGTGCTAATAAGTCCTTCTTTTCAGCATCTTTTAATAAGTAATCTAAGCTGTTGTCGTGCAACATGCTTTCGTATGTAATAGTAACATCTTCTTTTTCTGAAGAAATTTTATTGAAATAGGTATTGAAGACAGGAATAAATTCGTTGATAAAAACTTTTCTTTTTTTATAAATCTCATTGCCTAACATACATAATTTATCCGTCCAAATGGCAATAGCATCTTTATCATAAAACTTTTCTTCTTCAAAACGTTTTAACAAGATATTTCGCTGTAATAATGTTTTATTGTATTGAATCAGATTGTCCAAATAGATTTTATCGTATTGAGAAATAATACTGTCAAAATATTTTCTTCGCAAATCACTTCCGCCATTAATATAATCGCTATCGTAAGGCGAAATCATAACTGAGGGAAACAGTCCAATATGGTCGGATAAACGACTGTATTCTTTTTGGTTGAGTTTGAAAATTTTTTTATAATCTCTTTTTTGAATACAACTTACTTTGCTCACTCCGTCTATATTATCGGATTGGAAAACGCCATGAATAGCAAAAAAATCAGCTGAAAAATTAATGTTTAATTGATCTAAATTATTAAAATAACTTTTGCACATGGATAAATAATGGATGGCATCTAATAAATTGGTTTTTCCAACGCCGTTCAATCCGACTATTCCATTCAGACTATCTGTAAAATCATAATTGGCTTCGCGATAGTTTTTAAAATTAATTAATTGAATGGATTTTAGATACATCTTTATTTTTTCTTTCTTTCAAAAACAGTAATATTAATATATCGTTTCGGATTGGCTTTAATGTCTTTTACCAATTCATCTAAATTAACGATTGTTGTATTCAAGTTTTGATATAAGGAATCATTATGAGTTAGTTGTCCTATTGTCCCTTCTCCTTTTTCGATGTTTGCCAAAATAGTTTCTAATTGTTTTAATCTGGACGATAAATCGTTCAATACTTGAGGAATATCGGTTTCTTTAAGTGTTCCCGAAAATTGATGTATATTTTTAATAATACTGTCAATTTCAGAGTCATTGCGCTTAATGGTATTGGTTAACAGTTGAATGTTACTGATGATGTCGTCAATTTTTCCTGAATTAATAACCGAATCTAATTGATACGAAATGCTGTTGATGTTTGATATGGAATTTTGTATGTCGCCGCTCTGCATTATATTTTTTAAACTTCCGATAACGGTATCTAAATTATTTTTTATTTGATCAAATCCCGATAACATGTTCGGTTTTACATAACCTACAATGGTATCTCCATTCTTAAAATAGGTGGTGGCATTGCCTAATACACATTCTAATTGTAAAGCTCCGACAATACCCGGCGAAATAATACGAAGTTCGGAATTAGTAGGAATTTTAACTTTTTTATTGACTAAAAAAGTAATTAATACTTTGTCATTCTTTTCTCCTGTTAATGCAATTTTATCAACAATACCGACAATTACTCCATTGATAGTAACAGAATTAGCTGTCATAAGTCCGGCAGCTTCATCGAAAACTCCATAATAGGTAAATTGTTTATTAAAAATATTTTTTCCTTTTAAAAAATTAATTCCCCAAATGATTAGAAATAAACTAACAAGTGATAATACAGCTATTTTGATTTCTTGTGTTTTAAATATTTTTTTTGCCACGATATTATTGTTTTAAATGTTCTTTTGCTTCTTTTATTGAAATTTTTTCTTCGTTTTTATAGGCAGTGATAAAGGCATCTTTAAATCCCATTGTTTTTATTTTTTCTAATAAAGCAGTTGCTCCTTCATAGCTTGTTTCTTCGCCGGCAGTATAGCAGTAATATTTCCCGTTTTTCCACATGCGGATGTTTTCCAATCCTTTAAATATCGGGTCATTCGTTTTTTTATTTTCTCTTAGACAAGAAATTTGAATACGAAATACAACCTCACTGCTTTGTTGTTCTGAAACGATTTTGTTGTCTTTATTTTTGTCTTCTTTATTTTCAGGCAAATCATTGTTTTCAATAAGAATAGGTGTTTCTATACTTATGTTGTTTTTTTCTTTTACTAACTGAGCAAAAGCTCTAAAGAGTGAATTAGCAATGTCGTTTTGTCCTTTCTCGGAAGCTAAAAAAGCCTCTTCTTTAGGATTGCTTAAGAAACCGATTTCGACCAATACGCTGGGCATAGTTGTGCGCCAAAGAACTAAAAAACCGGCTTGTTTTACTCCTCTGTCTACTAATTTAGTATTGGTTCTAAATTCTTCTTGAATTTTAGATGCAAATTTAATACTTTGATTCAGGTAGGCATTTTGGTATAAGGAAAACAAAATATATGCATCTGTGGAGTTAGGGTCATAGCCCGCATAATCTTCTTTATAATTCGATTCGTATAAAATGGCAGCATTTTCTTTTTGTGCTACAGCCAAATTAGCCGAATTATTATCAGGACTCATTACGAAAGTTTCTGAGCCATAGATAGTGCTGTTATTAACAGAGTTGCAGTGAATGGATATAAAAAGATCAGCATGATTTTCGTTAGCAATTTGCGTACGTTTTTTTAACTCCACAAAAACGTCGGTTTTACGCGTATATACAACTTTAATGTCTTTAAAATTGCTTTCTATTAATTCGCCAAGTTTTAAAGCTACTTTTAAATTGACATTTTTTTCATAGACATTCGATTTGCCGACGGCTCCCGGGTCATGACCTCCATGTCCGGCGTCAATAACAACAACTTTGATAGGTCCTGCTAACATTTTCGTAGGAGTAGCAATCCCAATCAATAATAAAACACTACATATTAGCGTTATTTTCGATACAATTTTTATTATTGTTTGAGTTATTTTATTTTTCATATTTTGCTAATTTAAAGATAAAGTTTATGTTGTATTTTTATACTTTTGCACATTAAAGTTTTTACAAAAGTATAATTTTTTTTTGTATAAAATCCAATTTAATAAAATTGTATAACAATCTGTTGAAAATATATATACGTTTTTTCTTAATTCTGCAAACAATTTTGTTTTCAGGAGCTTTTTCTATGATAGCGGCTCAAGAAAAAGATAGTGTTAGAGTTACAGATAAAATGAATCGTTTACAAGTTTCTAAAAAACTATCTGTTGTTGACTCTACAGATAGAATTTCGAATAGCGATAGCTTACAAAACCTTGATTCCATTCAGAATACGGATAGTCTTTTTAAAGTTTCAAAAGATGCGATAACTTCTACGGTTGATTATTATGCTGAAGATTCCATAGTTTTTCACATTAAGAATAAAAAAGCTTTATTACATTATTTGGTTGATGTGAAATATGAAGATATTACGCTAACTTCTAATTATATGGAAATTAATTTTGATGCTCAAGAACTATATGCTTGTGGGGTAAAAGACACGGCGGGAAATTTACAGGGAAATCCTTTTTTCAAACAGAATCAAACGGAATTTAAGTCGCGTGAAATTAAATATAACTTTGACACTAAAAAAGGATTAGTAAGCAATGTAATCACTCAAGAGTCGGACGGTTTTTTGCATGGTCAGTTAGTGAAAAAGTTGGATGACAGTACCAATTATATTTATCGGGGTTCGTTTACGACTTGTAATTTAGAACATCCGCATTATGGTTTTAAATTTAAAAAAGCGAAAGCGATAGCCAATGATAAAATAGTTACAGGACCTATTCAGTTACAAATAGCGGACGTTCCCACGCCTTTAGTTGCTCCTTTTGCCATTATTCCTAATCAAAAAGGATATAGAAATGGAATTATAATTCCTTCTTATGGCGAATCTGTAGAATTGGGTTTTTATTTTCAAGGGATGGGAGTTTATTTTGCTTTTAGGGATAAAGTGGATATAACACTTACTGCCGATATTTATACGCGTGGCTCATTTGCTATTAACGCTAAGTCGAATTATGTTAAACGTTATAAATATTCAGGATTTATTGATGCCTCTTATAGTAATACACGTTCGGGTGAGCCGACTACTTCTTCATTTATGCAGTCAAATGATTTTAAAATCAATTGGAAACACAATCAAGACCCCAAAGCACATCCGCGAAATCGTTTTTCGGCAGATGTTAATTTTATAACAAGCAATTATAATAAGCGTAATATTGTACAAGTAAATGATTATGTTAACACTAATTTTACTTCGGCAGTAAGTTTTTCGACAAGCTGGCGAAGTCATTATTCATTGGGAATAAATGCGGATTTATCGCAAAATGTGCAAACGAAATACATGCAACTAACACTGCCGAATATTAATTTTAACATTAGTCAGTTTTATCCTTTGAGAAGAAGAATAGTAGTAGGTAAATTACGCTGGTATGAAAATATTTCTATGTCGTATAATGTTATTGCTGTCAATAGTATGGGGCTATACGACAGCATACTGTTGTCGCAACAAATACCGAATAATATGAGGTATGGCATTTCGCAGGCTATTCCTATTTCGAGTACGGTTAAAATATTTAAATATTTAGATTGGAATAATTCGATTCGTATGAACGAATACTGGCAATTTCGAGGTGTAATGCGTACATGGGAACGAGATACAAATGGAAAAGCTAAAATCAATAGAGATACTGTTTATAATTTTTTTGCTACCCATCACGTATCCTATATTTCGACTCTCAAAACAACATTGTATGGAATGTATAGTATGAAAAAGGGTAAAGTTCAAGCTTTTCGCCATGAGTTTATTCCTTCTTTATCTTTTAGTTATATTCCTGCGATTAATAAAAGCCATTTTAAATCGTATTATGATTCGATTGAAAATAAAACCAGAACCTATTCGCCGACAGAAGGATTTTTATTTAGTAAACCTCTTGAAAAACAATTAGCCGACATAAGTTTAATGTTTGGAAATAGGTTAGAGATGAAAGTACTCAATAAAAAAGACTCTACAGGAGGAAGTAAAAAAATCACATTGATAGAACATTTAAGTATTGGTTCTCGCTATATTTTCACTGCCGACTCTATGTGTTGGCAACCTTTGACCATTTCGGCAAGAACAACTATTTTTAAAACATTATTTCTTAATTTCAACGCAGGATTAGACCCTTACATTATTGGTACTTCCGGACGAAGAGTCGATACATTTGAAGTAAAACAAAACAAACGCTTATTCCGTTTGTCCAATACGGCATTTTCAATATCATTGACTTATTCAATAAATAATCAAACGTTTAAGAAAAAAGAGGAAGGACAAGAACAAGGATTTTCTTCACTTGGCAGTTGGAACATTGACATAAGTTATGCTTTCAATTACAATCTTTCCGATAATTATCGTTTTTATGTTCTTAATCAACCCGATTCAAACAAATACACAAAAAACATAACCAATACTTTGAACCTTTCCGGAAGATTTCAATTAACGGAAAAATGGCGAATTGCATTTACGACGGGATACGACTTTGAAGCAAAAGCTATTTCCGTATCTTCATTCGATATATACAGAGATTTACACTGTTGGGAAATGGGATTCAAATGGAGACCCTTCGGTTATTTGCGCGGTTTTGAATTTTCTATTAATGTCAAAGCCGATATGTTAAAAGATTTAAAATACGATTTGACCAAAGACTATAGGGATTATTAAGAATAATAAATAATTAAAACAAACGTTTAAAGTAATGTTTATATAAATACACGAATGAGTAAGACACCCACACTAAGATTAGGATTGATAGTTGACAATAAACGTCTCAATGTTGTTGAAACTTTATTGCATCGCATCGGGGAGTATTTATTATTAATGAAACGAGTTGTGGCTAAGCCCGAAAACGGCAAATATTTTAGAAAACAAGTAGTAGATGAAATTAATGGTTTATGTATCGATTCTTTACCCATTGTTATTATTATATCGGTATTTATGGGTGCTGTAATTACAATTCAAACCAAATTACAAATAGAGAATCCTTTACTTCCTACATGGACAATCGGTTTTGTCGTACGTCAATCCATTGTTCTTGAGTTTGCTCCGACCATTGTCAGTATTTTTCTGGCGGGAAAAATAGGTTCACAAATAGCATCGGAAATAGGAACAATGAAAGTTACCGAACAAGTTGATGCATTGGAAACCATGGGAATCAATTCGGCTTCTCATTTGATTTTTCCAAAAATATTGGCGTGTATCTTTACCAATCCTTTATTAATAATTATCAGTATATTTTTAGCAATATTAGGAGGTTGGGCAGCTGCCGAATTTTTAGGGACTATTCCTCCTTCTCAATACATTGAAGGAATTAGGTCTTGGTTTGTGGCTCGCGATATTTATTATGCTTTGGTCAAAACGTTCTTTTTTGCTTTTTTAATGGCATCTATTGCAGGTTATTGGGGATATAAAACAGTAGGAGGAGCTTTGGAAGTAGGAAAAACAAGTACGCAAGCTGTTGTAACAAGCAGTTTTATGATTTTACTATTCGATTTGTTATTAACAGAATTATTTCTCGGATAAGCATGTTAAGTGTAGAAAACGTATATAAATATTTTGATGGAAGAGAAGTCTTGCACGATATTAATTGTAGTTTTGAGCAAGGGAAAACGAATTTAATTATCGGACAAAGCGGATCGGGGAAAACGGTTTTAATGAAATGCTTAATAGGACTATACGAAGTTGATAAAGGAAAAATATTCTATGATAATCGTGATTTTTATGCTTTGACAAAACAAGAGCGTAAAAACATAAGACGCGAAATGGGCGTGCTTTTTCAAGGAGGAGCTTTGTTCGATTCTATGACAGTGAAAGAAAATGTAGTATTTCCTATGATTATGCTTTCCGATATGACAGACGCAGAAAAAAACGACCGCGTTGATTTTTGTTTAGAGCGTGTAAACTTAAAAGATACGCATCAGCTTTATCCTTCACAATTAAGTGGAGGAATGAGGAAACGTGTTGCTATAGCTCGCTCTATAGCATTGAATCCGAAATACTTATTTTGCGATGAACCCAATTCGGGTTTAGACCCCAAAACTTCTCTTGTGATTGATGAGTTAATTTCTGAAATCACACATGAATATCAAATGACTACCGTTATTAATACTCACGATATGAATTCGGTAATGGCAATAGGCGAAACGGTATCCTTTATTTTTGAAGGAAAACTTTGGTGGAAAGGAACAAAAGAGGAAGTATTACATACTGATAATGAAGAGTTAAATAACTTTGTGTATGCGTCTAAATTTGCACAACAATTAAGAAATACCCAATAAATGTTAAAAATAATTGACATACTCATTATTCTCCCTATGATTTGGTTTGGATACAAAGGAATCAAAAAGGGGTTTATTTATGAAATTTTTTCTATACTTGCTTTGTTAGTAGGAGGTTGGGGAAGTATTTATTTGTCTCGTTTTACTGAAACTATTCTTGGAATCGAAACGGAAACGGGATATTTACTGTCGTTGGGAATTACTTTTTTTGCATGTATTATCGTTGTGTTTTTAATTGGAAGATTGGTTAAGTTTGGTGCTACTTTGATTATTCCCGAAATTTTTGATAAAATATTAGGACTTATTTTTGGAGCATTTAAAATATTGTTTTTCGCAGGCATTGTTTTTTATTATATAACCGCTGTTGACACTCAAGAAAAAGTACTAACTCCCAATGCAAAAGAAAAAATAATGTTATATCGTCCTGCTTATTCTTCGGCTAAATTTTTATTGCCGAAGATTAAAACGATACACACTACGATTAATAAAGAAAAAAAATCGTTTGACAAACAAAATATGGCAGATTAAGTCATGTATAAAATAATATCTATATTAGGTGCTCGTCCTCAATTTATAAAAGCAGCAGCTTTATGTAGAGCAATCAAAGAAAGCTATTCGTTTCAATTAGAGCATTATATTTTGCATACGGGACAACATTATGACGATAATATGTCGGCTGTTTTTTTTGAAGAGTTGCAATTGGATTCGCCTCTTTATCATTTGGATATACGTTCCGACAACAATGTTTTTCCAATGCAAGAGGCTGCCGATAGGATAAAAGACATTCTATTAACGGAAAAACCTTCGATGATTGTAGTGTATGGCGACACTTATTCTACTTTAGCGGGAGCCATAGCTGCCGAAAAAACAGGGATTCCATTGGCTCATATTGAGGCGGGAATGCGTTCTTACGATGAAACTATGCCCGAAGAAATAAATAGAGTAGAAACCGATAAATTAGCTACTTACTTGTTTTGCTCAACACAAACGGCAGTAAAAAACTTGCAAAAAGAAGGATATTCTCTTCACACACATCCTCCTTATCACTCGAAAAATAAAAAAATTATGTTTTCGGGAGATATTATGTACGATAATGCACTGTATTTTTCAAATAAAAACATACGATTAAATTCTCAACTTCAAAATTTACTACAAGAAATACCTTCTTATGTATTAACGACATTGCATAGACAACATAATACCGACAATGCGTATCGTTTAAAAGAATTTATTCAGGGATTATTATTAATAGCTGAAAATAAACAGCATATATTGTTTGCTGTTCATCCGCGTACAAAAAAAATGATGCAAACATTTTTAGACGAAAAAAATTATAACACCTTCTTATCCGATGAATACATACATTGCGTTGAGCCTCTTTCTTTTTTTGAAATGATGTATATGGAAAAAAATGCACGAATGATTATTACTGATTCGGGAGGAGTACAAAAGGAGGCTTATTTTTATAAAAAACCTTGTATTATTATTCGAGATGAAACGGAATGGGAAGAATTGTTAACCTATCATGTTGCTCGTCTCAGCGATGCTAAGGCGGAGGCTATTTTACAAAATTACTTGTATTTTATTCAACATTCACCCGTTCATTTTCCCTTAATATTTGGGAATGGAACCGCAGCTCACTATATATGCAAAGAAATTATTGAGATATTGGAAAGTGAAAATATCTCATAAGAGAAAAGATAGTAAAAACTTGTGTTTTGTTTCAAAAAAAATTATACTTTTGCTATTGGGTAAGTCTTATACGATCTGCTCCTGTTGAACTCCCCCAGGATTGGAAAATAGCAAGGGTAAGATGGTTGAGCGATGCGATATAAGTAGCTTACCCTTTTTTATAAAAAAATAATTGCGTATGCTGCTGAAACTATATGAGAATAATCCTAATAAACGCCACATCAATCAAGTAGTTGATTGTTTAAAGAATGGCGGTGTTATTATTTATCCTACGGATACGATTTATGGGATTGGTTGTGATTTGTATCATACAAAAGCATTGGAACGCTTGTGTTTGTTGACAAACAAAAAGAGAGAAAAATCAAATTTTTCTTTTATATGTTATGATTTAAAAAATTTGTCGGATTACACTCTTCCTTTAAACAATACTGTTTTTAAGTTAATGAAAGAAGTATTGCCGGGACCTTATACTTTTGTTTTAGAAGCAAATAGCAATGTTCCTAAACATATACAAAAAAAGAAAACAGTAGGAATTCGTGTTCCTGACAACAATATAGCTCGTGCTATTGTGGAAGAATTAGGGAATCCGATTTTAAACGCATCTTTAAAAATTAAAGATGATTTTTTAGAATATTATACGGATCCTGAGCTTATATACGAACAATATCATGACCTTGTTGATATTGTAATTGATGGGGGTGCCGGAGATTTTAATCCTTCATCGGTTATTCGTTGTGTCGACAACGAAATTTCGGTTATAAGAAAAGGAAAAGGGGACGTATCGTTCATTGAATAAAAACAGCAATTCGTTCTGTCGCTATATTAATTGTTTGATATAGAGGAAAGTCCGGACAACATAGAGCATCATACTTCCTAACGGGAAGGACTTGTGAAAACAAGGACAGATAGTGCCACAGAAAATAACCGCCTTGAAAAAGGTAAGGGTGAAAACGCGAGGTAAGAGCTCACGTGCAACATAGGCGACTGTGTTGTAAGGCAAACCTTATGAGTTGAAAGACCATGTAAACTGAGGATTGAGGGCTGCTCGTCCGATCTCAGAGGGTGGGTCGATAGAGGTGTTTAGTGATAAACATCCCAGATAAATGACAGAAATATTGATTCCAATATACAGAATCCGGCTTATAGAATTGCTGTTTTTTTTTAATCTTCGTAAAGGTAACCTACCCCTTTGATGGTTTTAATGTTTTCTATTCCAATATGTTCCCTTAGACGACGAATGTGAACGTCAATGGTTCTATCGCCTACAATGATTTTATCGCCCCACAGCAGGTTGTAAATTTCATCTCTACTGACAACTTTATTGACTTTTGTAGCTAATAGCCACAATATTTCGAATTCTTTGGGCGGTAATATAATTTTTTTATCTTTGGAAATTACAGTGTAGCATTCTTTGTCGATAGTAATGTTTTTTAACATAATACGCTTGGGTTCCTGTTCTGTTAGAGGTTCGTTGGTGATTCTTCGCAACAATGATTTTACTTTTGATAGAAGTACTTTCGTATGAATAGGTTTTGTGATATAATCGTCGGCACCGGCTTCTAATCCGGTTATTTTAGAATAATCTTCGCCTCTTGCAGAGAGAAAAGCAATAATACTTTGAGAAAGTTCAGGATAAGATTTCATTGCCAAACAAGTCTCAATGCCGTCTAACTCAGGCATCATCACATCTAATAAAATTAAATGAGGATGAATTTTCATTGCTTCTTCAATGGCTTTTTTCCCATTGTTGGCGGTAAATACTTGATATCCTTCTTTTTTTAGATTATAACTAATAAATTCTAAGATATCTTGTTCGTCGTCAACTAATAAAATACGAATATGATGATTGGACATTGAAAATGAATTTTCTTTTTGCAAATATATAAAATTATTTAATTAAAAATAACCACTGACTGATAAAAATTTTTGAAATTACACACTTTTTTGGGATACTACCGTTTCTTTGCGTTCTTTGCGGTTAAAAAGAATAAGGTGGGATACTACCGCCTTACCCTATCTTTTAAATAAATTAGGATATTCTTTAATCATATAATTATTTATTTTTTCAAGATTTGATTTATAGTTTTTTTCTATAAAAAATTTATCAATTATTTCAAAATTACTAAAAAGAGCTGTTGAAATAAAATTTAATCGTTCCTTATAATAATCATTTAATGCTTTAATATCATCAAATGTTTCATTATAATATTCAAATTCTGAAATATTTATATTTAAATATCGCAATAAGTTAAAAAGATTTATACCATCATCACAAAAACCTATTTTATAGAGTATAATATAGAAGTCTCTTCTATATTTTTCTATTTTAATTATAAAATTTTTAGATTGGTACTCTATCCATAATGATTCATGATCATAAAACTCATCTTTATATGTAAGATTGTATTTTATTACATATTTACTAAAACATTCTATTACAATTTTTTTTATATTAATTTTCATTTATATTTATTCTTTTATTTAATTACGTTTTTATATCTAATAGTTTTCTTTTTACAAAAGTATACTTTTATTTGTTTCTTCCTCTTTTTTATAATAAATTTAAGAAAATTTAAAAAGAATAAGGTGGGACACTACCATAATCAAGTGATTATTCTAATAACTCCCGATTTGGAACATTACCGCATTACTATTACCATCCATCTGAATTTCCTACCTTAATTAATTTATCTACTTTTTCATATTTAGTGCATATTATCATATAGCTTGGAGAGAATATAGTTATGTGTATATATGGATATTTTAAAACAGAAGGTTCTGTCTTTACCTGTTTCTCAAAAAACGAAGACCAAAAGCTACTATCATTGAGCAAGAATATATAATCGTTTATTAGATTTGACTTTTCATAACCGTATGATTGCGCAACATATATCTCTGCTTTTTTTTGAGGATCTATGACCATATTGATTGGATACATATCTCCTGTTTTAAATTTAATAAAATCAATAGAATCTGAAAGAACGGCTAAGCTATCTTTAGAGACTATAATATAGAACTGTGCATTCTCTCTTTTTGA
>JAAYQB010000041.1 GCA_012519525.1 Bacteroidales bacterium
ATAAAAAAAAACTATTTTTGTAGCGTAATACTATTAAAAATAAAATTTAGAAATACCATTAAAAAAAACGTATAACATTAAAAACACAAAAAAATGAAAACAGTAAAAAATCTTTTCATATTGGTTGCTTTCGCAATTTCAATTACAGCTAATGCACAAAAAGTAGCATTACATTCTAACGGAACAATACAGCATTTTAATGGTGCAAACGCCTTTATTAATGCGTATAACGCAAGTGTTTCTGGCGACACCATTTATCTGCCGGGAGGCTCTTTTAATCCACCTGTCGAATTTAATAAAACTCTTAGTATTATAGGAGCAGGGCACTATGTAGATTCAAGTCTTGTAACCGGAAAAACCTTTATCAGCGGGAACATTGTTCTAAAGGACAGTGCCGACAATTGTCTATTCGAAGGCGTTCACATAACAGGCACATTTTCTACTGCAAACAATGAAGCCGTAGATTATTTAACTGTAAAATCTTCTTCGATTGATGGCAATATAGTTTTTCAGGGAAATTTATCAAATCCTTCAAAAAATGCGAGTTTTATTAGATGTGTTGTGAGACATTGCAACTTGGAAAATGCACAAAATGCTTATTTTGCCAATTCTATATTTTCAAACAGTTTTATAAATAACTCATCCGGCAACTTGTTTGAGAATAATATTATAATGTTTAGTAGTTATTGGGATGGTTATTTATTCCGTTACGGAGTTAATAATATTATTAAAAACAATGTGATAAAAACAGTATCCACTTATCTCGGTAACATAAGCAACGGAAACGGAAACACTTATTACAACAATCTTTTTACATGTTCTAGTTCTTATCCTGAATTGGGAGCTAATCCGGTTGTTTCGGGCAATTATTTTGGTGTGAATTTGGATAGTATTTTTGTAAACCAAACAGGTGTAATCTTTGACTATTCGCATAATTATCATTTGAAACAACCTCAGGTTTGGATAGGTACCGACAATACGAAAATAGGTATTTACGGTGGCGTATTCCCTTATAAAGAAGGAGCTATCCCATCTAATCCGCATTTTCAAGAAGAAAACATTACACCCACGGCAACAGGCGGGCAACTGAATGTGAAAATTAAAGCGGCAGCACAAGATAATTAGTTAACTATAAAAAAGAACGATTATGAAACTGAAATTATTAATTGCTTTCACATTGCTTGTGAGCATAGTTTCAGCACAAAACAAATTGGTTTCTTACGAGTATTGGTTTAACAACGATTATACTAATGTGCAAAAAGTCGCTATTTCTCCAACGCAGACACATGTGCTGAACACTAATTTTGACATTTCGGCTTTGCCAAACAATGTAAACGTATTGAATATTCGTTACAAAGACGGAAACGGAAAGTACAGTAGCACTTTGAGCAAATTGTTTGTGAAACTACCCAATGCCATCAATGCAGACTCCAATAACTTAGTTTCGTATGAGTATTGGTTTAACAACGATTATGCCAACGCACAAACCATTACCATTTCCTCAA
>JAAYQB010000042.1 GCA_012519525.1 Bacteroidales bacterium
AATTTAAAATGGATATTGATAATGTAATTAAAGAAGCACAAGATTTGCTTTCAAAGAATTCCGAGTGGAGAAATCGGTATAAAGGTTATGCTGAGGCGTTTATTGCTAATGAGGAAGTCATTAGTTCAAATAAAAGAAGATTCAATGAACTCTCACCTCTTTATTTCTACATCTCAACGACAAAAATAAAGGAAGCAAAAAACAATTTATTACTAGATGTTAGATATAGAGGACGAAGTGTAGCAACTTTGAAAGTAGCACAAGACAGCATTACACTTTCAACAAAAGATAAAAACACAAATAATAAATCAGTTTTTGAATGTGAATTTGAGTTAGATAACGTACCTTGGCTGGATAAAAAGGCTACAGCCTTTAAGAGTTTCTTCATTAACTACACTCCCAGTATTAACAAAAAAGGAATTGATGGCGAGTGTAATCTTGAAAGTTTATTGTTGACAGAATTCTCCGGTAAAGGCAAACAAATAAAGAAAATAAAACCAGTAAGATATCAAGGTATTAGGTTTGGAATGCCCACACCTTTGGGAGCAAGCGACCACAAGAAATTAAAATATTCAGGTTTTAGGGGTGGAGAAATTGATATCCTTGCAAGAACAGGTAGAGGTCGTGCTACATATTTGACAGTTATTGAGGTTAAAGATGAAAATAAACAAAATGAACCACCCAAAGACGCGCTTAAACAAGCTATCAAGTATGCAGTGTTTATTCGTGAACTATTACGCTCTGAAAGTGGAAAAGACTAGTATAAAATATTTGGTTTCAAAGGCAACATTCCCAAAAAGTTAACTATTCGTGTTGCTTGTGCTATGCGCGATGATTTCCCTGATAAATCATTTACAAAGCAGGAGTTTAATGTTGGAGATGATATAATTGAATGCCACTATATTTACTTCAAATATGATAAGAAACTGGGAGTATCAGATTTTCAAACTTCCTTGAATTAATGAAACTCACAATCCACAGCGGAACCAATCAAATTGGAGGTTGTATAACCGAGATTGAAAGCGGTGGTTATAAGGTTTTTATTGACTTTGGCGAACAATTGCCCGGAACAGAGGTTAAAGAATTGAGCCTAATAGTTGGATTAACCGGTGGAGATATTTCCAAAAGTGCATTGTTCATAACGCATTATCACGGCGACCATATTGGAAAAATTTGCGATACGGTTGCTGATTTACCGATATACGTGGGGAAAACCGCACTTGATATTTTTAAATGTCTTGAAACTAGATTGACTCACATACCTGACCGGAAGGAAGCCGAAAAACATAAAAGAATTGTTGAGCGTATTGAGACAATCAACACTTTTGAGCCATTACAAAAAATTATAATAGGAAAAATTACCGTCACGCCACTGCTTGTTGACCATTCCGCTTTCGACGCTTATATGTTTGTTATTGAAGCTGATAACAAACGAATACTACATACGGGCGATTTTCGCGGACACGGATTCAGAAGTAAAGGACTTATGCCAACTCTAAAAGCTTACGCACGAAACATTGATTATATTATTTCCGAAGGTACAAATATTCAACGCACAAATGATAAAATTAAAACAGAAAACGAACTACAAAGAGATTTTATATCCTATTTTCGAAAATACAAGTACAACTTTGTTTTAGCTTCTTCAACTAACATAGATAGGCTATTTGCGTTGTACCATGCTGCTAAAAAAACAAGCCGTTGTTTTGTTTGCGATAGCTATCAAGCGAAAATTTTAAAAATAGTTTCAAAAAACCATAAGCAATACACTAAATTTTACGATATAGATTTCAACCAAACAAAAAGCCCTGTAGGTCGTTTCTTTGAATTAAAACGTCAAGGACAAAATCCATTTTCTTTCGATGGTAAATTAAAATTGTATTTAGAAAGACATGGTTTTTGTATGCTTATACGTTCAAATGAAGCCTTTAAGCCACTCTTAGAGGAATACTCTAAATTAAACGACACTAAGATATATTATTCTATGTGGGACGGATATTTGGATAAGAATAAACCTGCTTTCAATGAAATACTATATAACTTTTTGGAACCTTACAATGTTAAAAATATGCACACAAGCGGTCATGCCGATTCGAAAACACTAAAAGCAATTTTTGAAACAGTAAAACCCAAAAGCGGCATTATACCTATTCACACGGAAGCACCGGAAAAATTTGAGGAGTTATTTCATCAACAAGCTAGTATTATTTTTCTTCGTGATGGGGAAGTATTTGATGTAAAATAAAAATTTACTAATAATAAAATTCAAGTATTTTGCTCTCAAAAGAGTTAATGTCAATGGAAAAAAAAGTGTTTTTATTGAAAGTACTGTGTTAAAAAGAAAGATTAATAAAATAAATATTTTAAGTATAACTTATTTTAAAACAAGCAATTCATGTTTTTATAATTAAACAGTTGAATTTCTGCTGTTTCGTTTTCAAAATCCCCGGCATATAAAATAGCTTTGTTAGTTAGTCTATTTTCCAATAAAGTGCTTAATGATTGAATACCTATTTCAAATTCAGGATGATAAGTTTGAGATGATTTAATTTCAATAGCAGAATAATCGTTGCCGTTTTTAAGTAGTAGGTCAACCTCAACACCGTTACTATCACGATAGAAAAACAAATTACTATCCTTACCTTGATTGTGGCGATTTTTAAAGGCTTCCATTACAATAAAGTTTTCAAACAGATGTCCGCGCATTTTATCTCTTGCCAATTGTTGTTCCGTTTCAATGCCCAAAAGGTAACAGGCTAATCCGATGTCGCAGAAATAAAGTTTAGGCGTTTTGGTCAATCTTTTTCTTATGTTTTCATAAAAAGGCGGTAACAACTTAAAGATATAAGATGCTTGCAAAACAGAAAGCCATGACTTAATGGTATTTACAGAAACACCCACTTCGCTTGACAGTTCCGAAGCGTTAAATAAACTTCCTATACGTCCGGCACAAAGTCTGAGAAATGTTTGGAATTGTATTATATCTTTTATTTGCAACAAATCGCGTACATCTCTTTCCAAATATGTTTTAACGTACGAAGGATAGAACAATTTAGGAGTATTCTCTGCTGTATATAGCACAGGATAAAATCCTGTTAGCAGCAGTTCGTCCAATGTTTTTTTATCTGCTTCTGTCTTTACTTCCTTGTATGACAGAGGCAGCAGTTCTAATACACCCGTTCTTCCTGCAAGCGATTGAGTAACTTTCTTTATAACTGAAAATTGAGAACTACCCGAAAGTATAAATCTTTTTTCCCGATTTTCATCTACCAATCCTTGTATATAGGAAAGCAAATCCGGTGCATTTTGCACTTCATCCAATATCATTCCTTCCTGATGTTGAGTAAGAAACCCAATTGGGTCATTTAAAGCAAAATGCCGCACATCCAAATTTTCTAATGAATAGTAGGGGAGTTGCTTAAATACTTTACGCAATAAAGTTGTTTTCCCTGATTGGCGAGGTCCTGTCATTGTGATAACCGGAAAGTATTGATACATCTCAAGCATCACAGTAGCTATGTCTCTATTAATAAATTGAATAGTCATATTTATGCAAATTTGAAGTTGTACTGCAAAATTACATAAACTTTTAAATTATTCCAAATAATTTATGTAATATTATAAAAAAAAATAAAATATTAATTTATGATTTTTGTTTTTCCACTCATTTTTGACTATAGTATTTACTCTTTTATAGTGTAATATTAACTTAATATAATCGTCATTAAAGTGCAACAATAAAGTTTATTGTTTATAGTTTATTACCATAAATTGCATAAGAAAAAACTCATTAATTTAATACAATATATTTTACAATGAAAGCAAAATTATTGACTTTATTATCGCTTATCGGTTTTACTTTTTGGGCTCAATCTCAGGAAATTAGTAAGGGAGTAATGCGTTTAAACGAACTGCGTAAACCTGCTTGCAGAGAAATAATAAATATTCCCGATGTAAATGGGTACAAAGTACTGAAATGCGATTTTCATACCCACACTATGTTTTCCGATGGATTCGTATGGCCCACTATCCGTGCTCAAGAAGCATGGCAAGAGGGATTAGACGCAATGGCTTTGACAGAGCATGTTGAATACCATCCTTTTAAGGATTTTATCGAAGTAAATCATAATCGTTCCTACGAACTCATTGAAGAAGTTTCTAAAAAAAACAATGTTATTTTAATTAAGGGAACGGAAATCACACGACAAACACCCCCCGGACATTTCAATGCCATTTTTATAGGTGATGCTTCGTCTTATATCGAAGACAATGCTTCCGAAAAAGATGAGGAAGCAATAATGAAAGCTGTTGAGCAAAATGCGTTTATCTTCTGGAATCACCCCGGTTGGCGACCCGCTATTGAAGGTTCGTATGAATGGCTGCCTTTTATAGAAGATTTGCACAAAAAAAATGCACTGCACGGAATTGAAGTCATTAACGGCTTCGGATTCCACATGAAAGCTCTTGATTGGTGTGTAGATAAGGGCTTAACCGTAATGGGCACTTCCGATATTCACAATCTCGTTGAACATGATTACGATAGGAGCAAAGACTATGTTCATCGCACCATGACCCTTGTTATGGCAAAAGAAAGAACGCCGGAATCTATTCGTGAAGCCTTAAACGCTGGAAGAACAGTTGCTTGGGCAAGTAAATATTTGGCGGGAAAAGAAGAAAACGTTAAAAATCTATTCAATGCGTGTGTGAAACTGTTGCCGAGTCATTTTAGTCAAGAAAATAGAGATGGAACAAAGACAAACTTTTACGAAATTCAAAATAATAGTGATTTGTATTTCGAATTAGAACTCACAGCAGGGAAGGGGACTCAAAAAATAACGCTTTACCCCATGTCTTCACAACTTATTTCTGCTGAAGCAGGTCAATCGTCTCTCTCTTATGATGTCATTAACGCCTATGTTAGAAGTGATAAGTATCTCAATATAAGTTTCGGTTTGCAATAAAAAGCAGCCAATTAAATTTGTAATGAAGAAAGTTTTTTGCAAAGATAAATCCAAATTTATTGAAAGGAATAAAGCTCATCGGATTGAAATATTTTCCGAAGAACTAATAAAAGATTTACCTGAATTATTGAAAAAATACCTTAAAGTTTGCGGATATATAAACACGCCTATTCCCGTAAATGCCAATGTGTTTTGGACTGAATCTTGCTTGAAAATGTCGCCGACCAAAGACTGGAATCAACTTCATACCGTACAGTTCAATTCTGTAAAGCCGATAGGAAGGTCAGCTTATATGAAAATATTGGGTATGCCGGTAGCAGCAAGAGATTTATATTGTGATGGCTATGGAGAAATGAACGTAAAGCTACTGAATTTGATAAAAGTGGCTTTTGATAACAGTAAAGAAGTGGCTCAATCGGCACTGATAACGACATTCTGTGAATTTATGTTCATTCCGGGATATCTGCTCTTAGACAATGTAAAATGGGAACAGACAGACGATTATTCAGTTCAAGGAACACTCGTAGATAATGGAATTGAAGTATCCGGAACATTCTATTTTAACGAAGAAGGATTGTTTACACATTTTGAGACATTAGACCGTTATTTCACAACAGCCAAAAATACTTACAAAAAAACAAAGTTTTCGACTATTGTAGAAAGCTATAAAACGCAAGGCGATTTAAAAGTTTGTGAAAAAGTAAAAGTTATGTGGCATTTGCCGGAAGGCGATTTTGAGTATTTTAAAGGAACAGTTGATAAAATAGAGTTTAATGTGTTTGATTTTGAAGGCAAAGAATTGTAAAACCAAAAAATACACTAAAATAATATACAATGTCATTACAAGAAGTCCTTGAATTTCGCCGTTCTGTTCGCTACTTCGACGAAGCGAAAGAGCTAAACACTGAAAAAGTGAAGCACTGTATTGAACTGGCGACTCTTGCCCCCAATAGTTCCAATATGCAACTGTGGGAGTTTTATCACATTACCGACCCTGAAATGTTGAAAAAAATATCTCATGCTTGCATGGAGCAAAAAGCAACAAAAACAGCTAAACAAATCGTAGTTTTCGTAACTCGCAGAGATTTACATCGTAAACGTTCAAAGGCTATTTTGGAGTTTGAAAAAGAGAATATTGCTCATAATAGTCCATCGGAAAAACAAGAGAGGCAATGGAAAGATCGCCAACTTTACTATAACCGCTTAATACCGTTTATGTACGGTCGATTTTTCGGATTACTTGGAATTTTTAGGAAGATTCTTACTACATCCATCAGTCTTTTCCGTCCAATGACAACATCGCTTTCTGAAAGTGATATGCGTGTGGTTGTGCATAAAACTTGCGGTTTGGCGGCACAGATTTTTATGATTGCCATGGCTGAAATCGGTTATGATACCTGTCCACTGGAAGGATTTGACAGCCGTAGAGTTAAAAAATTACTTAAACTACCTTGCAGTGCCGAAATCAATATGGTGATTCCTTGTGGAATTAGAAAAGGAACACTTGGAATTTGGGGAGAACGGTTTAGAATACCGTTTGAGGAGGTATACAAAAATATATAGTTGGATTTAGTAATAACCTAAATATCGATTGAATTCATTATGAGTATCGAAACTATAAAAAAATATTTGCTTAACTGTTTTCTCTTGACACTTCCGATTATGATATGGAATATTGTCTTGACAAACAAATTGCCACAAGAGTATCAACCCGATATATTTTGGAAAGATATTCCCGCTTGGTTGAAATATGCTGAAAATATTTCAAGGACATTGATTTTCATACTTGCATTTCTGATGCCTCTGCGCATTTCAACATTAACACAAAAACGGGGATTTATTTTATATGTAGTCGGAACAATAGTATACTTCGTTTCTTGGCTTATCTTGATTTACTTACCAGACAGTAGCTGGAGTAGTAACATCTTTGGATTTATGGCACCTGCATACACCCCATTATTATGGCTAATAGGAATCGGACTTATTGGGAATTCATTTTATTTCAATCTGCCCTATAAACGCTGGTTTTTTATTTTGACAGTAATCATATTTCTGATATTTCATAATTTTCACGCAATGACAATATACTTTAGGATACATTGATTAACCATAATACAAATAAAAGTAAGAAAATAAAACTGATTTGTAAAAGTGTAAGTGTATGTAATATAACTCTTAATAAAAAAAATAACGTTTAGTTGTTTAATAAAATCTTAATATAAATTTAATTTACTTTCTTTCAAACTTATAAGTAATATAACTACTTTTGTATAAGTTTAAATATTAGATGTGTGAAAACAAAATCAATTTTTCTAATAGTTTTTTCAATTGCACTTTTTTATATTGCTTGGGGAGTTTCTCAACTAATAAGTATTAAAACGCAACATTCATTACTATCAAATATAGTGTTTTCTATTGTTTTCACGGGTTTAATCGGAGCTTTTATTCCGATATATTTCAAGAATAGATTTCATTGGAGCTACAATAAACCAAGTTCAAACAAAATACCAGCTTATCTTTTCTTGATTTTAGCTATTTTGTTTTCAACAATATTATCGGGAGCTTTTGTGAAAGTCATTGAATTAAAATATTCTTGGAGCCTAATTCTGAAATATATACTCTTGTTTTTTCCGATGTCGCTGGGAATTGGATTATTTGCATTTTTATTAATCCCGAATACAATACAAGATTGGGAAAAGAACAATATGAAAAGTGTATTGTTAATCATTTCTATCAGTATCTTTTTCTTTCTGTCTTTTTACATTGATTCATTGTTTCAAGATATAGAATTAGCTGCTACTATGGGATTTATCGGCTTATTATTAGGTATGGCTTATCTCTTTCTTAGAAATTTTTGGATTGTTTACTCGGCTCTTTTTATAATTATGTTAGTGAACACATTGGCTGACAATAAATACGATGAATATAATTTTCGGATTGTAATTATAAGTACTTTACTTTCTTTAACAATATTGACTTTCGATTTTATAAAAAATAGAAAAATCAAAAACTTAACAATAGAATAAAAAATGAAAGAGAAAAGCAGTGCAATTATAATTTTTAATGCTCGAACAATCGGGACTTTCTTTCTATTGGCTTTTTTAGCTTATGGTCTCGGAAGACAATTGTTCGAAAGTACAAATGACCCTAAAAAATATCTGGGAGCATTGTTAATCATCGCCAATTCGGTAATAGTTCTGTTTATCGGGATTTTATTGAAAAAAACATTGAAACTATACAATCCGTTGGTTGGCAATATTTATCTTTTCACAAGAATATTCGAAGCCTTAGTCCTTTCAACAATATTTATAAACGAAACCGTATCAGATGATTTGGAATATGTTATTGCTATGTTGATTTTAGGAATCGGCAGTATTCCAATGTGTTTAACCTTGTATAAACATAAAATTTCACCGGCTTGGTTGGCAATTTGGGGAGCTATAGGCTATGCTGTTTTTGCTTTTGGCTTTCTGATGGAACTGTTTGGAAAGGAGTGGAGCATGTACCTTCTTGGTTTAGGTGGATTGTGGGAAATAAGTTTTGCATTTTGGTTAATTGTTCGTGGAAGTAAAAATGTAAAACAAACCACTTACTGATAAATGCTAAATTTTAAATAAAAATAATTGAAAATTGAACAATAAAAAAATACACTTCTAATATTATATGCAATAGAATAAATGCAATATGAACGGAATATTTTATTTTTCATCAATAGGAAATAGTCTCTATATCGCAGAGCAAATCAAAAATGAACTAGGTGGAGAAATTCGCTATATTCCAAAATTTACAGGTGATGTGAATATATATGATAAAATTATCATCGTTTCACCTATACATAGTTTTGGTTTGCCTACGCTTGTGTATAATTTTGTTATTAACATAAAATCTTCTAAACCTTTGTACATTGTACTTAATCATGGTGGAATGCAAGCAAATGCACTATACTATGCTTATCAACTTTGCAAAAAAAAGGGACTTAACATACGCTCTGTTCAGGCAGTTATAATGCCCGAAATCTACACATTGACCTTTTTTCAGCCAAAGTTTTTGATAAATTTAGTGCTACGTAAAGCACCCAAACGCTTAAAACTTATTATTGCAGCTATACGAGACAATAAAGAAATTATTATTCCAAAGCCTAAGAAAGATAAATGGACGCCAAAACACCTTAAAAACCGTAAAATATGGCATTTGTTAGCCAAGTATTTTAAAGTAACAAAGAATTGTAATAATTGTCAGAAATGTATTACCATCTGTCCGGTTGATAATATCAGGCAAGAAAATGGAAGCATAGTTTTTGACGATAAATGCGTTGCTTGTTTAAGTTGTTACCATCGTTGTCCCGAAAAAGCTATTGTATATAAAAATAAACGCAAAAAAGACAGATATATCAATCCATTTATACAAGAAAAAAATATTGGAACCGATCAAGTTGAATGACAAAACTAAATAAACTCTTTAAAGTTATGAAAACACGTAATTTATTAATTTTTCTTTTGCTCTTTCTTTCAGTAGGAGCTTTGTTTGGCGGAGGTGCTTTTTTACTATTTCCGGAAGGATGGATGGAAATGACACCTGAATTAATGCTGCAACATTCGCCTTTTAAGAACTTTCTTATACCCGGACTGATTTTGTTTACCGTACTGGGTCTAATGCCGATTTTTGTTGTCTGGGGATTGTTAAAACATAAAAATTGCAAAATAGCACAATTGGTAAATATATATCCCGATATGCATTGGTCATGGTCTTGGGCAGTTTACATAGGCTTTGCTCTTATTATTTGGATTTATATGCAAGTCTATTTCTTACAAGGTTTTCACTGGCTGCATTTTTTCTATTTTTTCTATGGTATTTTATTGTTGGTAGTAGCGTTTTTAAGACCTGTGCGTCAGCAATATTGTATGAAAAACAAGTCTGTCAATATCTAAAAAAACTGTAGTTAACCTATAGAGATAGTATGCATTGAATTTTAATACAACTTTAATATTATTGCAATCATTTTTTTTATAAAAACAGCTAATTTTGCACGACTTATAACTAAATCATAAATTATGAATAAAAATAAATGTAATAAGAAAGGAAACATCAATCACCTAATAATCAAATACCTGAAGAATTATTAAAAAAAACAGTATAAAACTATTGAAAGTATTAAAAAAACGTATACTTTTGTAACGTTAAAGATAAAGTTCTTTTTAAAATAAAAATATTAACAAAAAAAACTGTCCTAATAGAGGGGGAGACTTAAAAATATGTTCAACACGATAGAAATAGACAGAAGCAATCTAACAATAATGGGAGTTAAGTTTTCGGACTTGAAAACCCTAGAAAGCACTGCAAACGCCTTAGGAAGTAATATGTTTGAAGGATTTAAACCAACACCCAAAGGTATTGAAATTATAAGGGACTATGTGACAGGGAAAATATCTCTAACAGAACTTGTGGCGTTTGCCAAACAAAAAGCCTATGTCTAATTCCTACAAATACATAGACCCTGACTTCGCATACACAGACCCGAAGACAGGACTTTTAAAGAATTTACAAGACATTACAGACCCAGATGTATTGCTTTTTGTTGAGAGCGGTGTCGTAGCAAAACGACTTCAAGAACTTTACGAAAGCCCAATAAAAATAAAAGGTATTGATAGCCTTTTTGAAATTCATAGGCATTTATTTCAAGACATTTATGTTTGGGCAGGAAAAATGCGGACAGTTGAAATTAGCAAAGACGGCAAACAGTTCTTTCCTACCCCACACTTTAACAACGCTTTCAGATACATTGACCGGTTAATTGCTGAGTTCAAGAAAATTCCGAAAAGCAACAACCGACTATTAGCTGAGAAATTGGCGGAAATTTTAGATAATGTCAACTATTTACACCCATTTAGAGAAGGAAACGGACGAACACAAAGAGAGTTTTTAAGACTGTTGGCATTAGAAAAAGGCTTGACACTAAATCTTAACCCGCCAGACAATAAAAGTGTTTACGAACAATATATGAAAGGCACAATCGAAAGTAACGTAAAGACTTTGACAGAATTAATTTTTGAACTAATTGACACGAATAACAAATAGAAAAACGGCTTATAACAGCACCTATGCCCAATAGCCTATGAAAGAGCAAAAGAAAACATCAATCACTTAATAATCAAACACCTGAAGAATTATTAAAAAAACAGTATAAAACTATTGAAAGTATTAAAAAAACGTATACTTTTGCAATTATGAGTTTGACAAAAAAACATACAGAATACATTAATTGGGTAAATGAACTAAAAACCTTAATTCAAAGAACTCAAATAAAAGCATCTATTTCGGTTAATAGGGAACTAATGGGTTTGTATTGGACAATTGGAAAGTCGATTTCTGAAAAAGTAAATACTGCAAATTGGGGGAGTTCGGTTGTTGAAGAGTTGTCAAAAGATTTAAAAGAGGAGTTCCCAAATCAAAAAGGTTTTTCAAG
>JAAYQB010000043.1 GCA_012519525.1 Bacteroidales bacterium
GATCATTATTTTTGGGAATTTTTGGCGTATTGTGCCGGGACAGGCGGCAGCATTTTAATTATCGGTTCGGCTGCGGGCGTGGCTGTTATGGGTATGGAAAAGATAGATTTTATATGGTATCTTAAAAAAATATCGTGGATAGCTATAGTCGGGTATTTTGCAGGAGCAGGAGTCTTTATTGCTGAGAAAGCAGTTCGCAGTTATTTTACAACAGAAAACGCATTTGCTCAAAAAGAAATAGATTTTACAAAAGAAGGAATTAAAAAATATTTGACTTCCAATACTTTCTATATTGTACAATCCGATAATGAAAATAAGATAAAAGATAGTACGGCATTACAATTTTGCAATTTCCAAGACTACTACGGAATGTCTGTAAATTCTACACAAACTAAAAACGATGTAGTTCATTTTTATGATAAGGAAGCCAATCTTTTATTAAGCGATTTTATCGTTGATTTGAATTTTGCCGACACCTTGGCAGAAGTAGTTTATGGAAATCAACATTTATTGGTAAGTAAATTAGGAACCGTTTATTTTGTTACCGATTACGGAGCTATTCCATTAGAAAAAGCAAATTAAAAGTAATAAAATATTTTTTTTGTAAAAAAAGGCGATAGCCAATCGTTTTTAATGCTACCGATATAATAAATGGAATTTATTTTATGGTATGCCGGTGTAGCATTGACTGGAAAAATAAATATGTAAAAGTATTGATTATTAGCGATAAGTAAAAAAGATGATTTTTTATTTCTTAAAATAATGATTAATGTAGATAAAAAATTGAATATATTTTTTGTTTATAACTCTTTATTTAGTACTTTTGCAAAGTTTTTTAATAAAAGTCAATATTGTTATGAGACCAGATTTTACGAAAGTTTCTTATACAAATAAAAGGAAAGAAAATACTACAAACAATCGCACTGTTAATAGCGATACATGGACTACTGCAGAGCAGATTCCCCTTAAGTCGGTATACACCAAAGAAGATATTGAAAACTTAGAGCATCTCGATTATGCGGCAGGTATTCCACCTTTTTTAAGAGGACCTTATTCCACTATGTATGTTATGCGACCATGGACCATTCGTCAATATGCCGGTTTTTCGACTGCTGAAGAGTCCAATGCGTTTTACAGAAGAAATTTAGCAGCAGGGCAAAAAGGATTGTCGATAGCTTTCGATTTAGCTACACACAGAGGTTATGATAGTGATCACGAGAGGGTAGTGGGCGATGTCGGAAAAGCCGGAGTAGCGGTAGATTCTATTTTAGATATGAAAATATTGTTTGATAATATTCCTTTGGATAAAATGTCGGTATCAATGACCATGAACGGAGCTGTTTTGCCCATTATGGCGTTTTATATTGTTGCTGCCGAAGAACAAGGAGTGAGCTTAGAACAACTGACAGGTACGATTCAAAACGATATTTTGAAAGAATTTATGGTGAGAAATACCTATATTTATCCGCCGCTTCCGTCAATGAAAATTATTGCCGATATTTTTGAATTTACTTCCAAATATATGCCTAAATTTAATTCTATCAGTATTTCCGGTTATCACATGCAAGAAGCCGGTGCTACTGCCGATATAGAGTTAGCTTATACTTTAGCCGATGGTTTAGAATATATTCGTGCAGGAATCAATGCAGGCATGGACATAGATGCTTTTGCCCCTCGTCTTTCTTTTTTCTGGGCAATTGGAATGAATCATTTCATGGAAATAGCCAAAATGCGTGCTGCTCGTATGTTATGGGCTAAAATAGTCAAACAATTTAATCCGAAAAATCCGAAATCCTTGGCATTGCGTACGCATTCGCAAACTTCGGGTTGGTCGCTTACGGCACAAGATCCGTTTAATAATGTTGCACGTACTTGTATAGAAGCGATGGCAGCTGCTTTGGGACATACACAATCATTACATACCAATGCTTTGGACGAAGCAATAGCTTTACCTACCGATTTTTCGGCTCGTATTGCACGTAATACGCAAATATATTTACAGGAAGAAACCAATATTTGTAGAACAGTCGACCCGTGGGCAGGCTCTTATTATGTTGAAAAATTAACGAATGATATTGCTCATAAAGCTTGGCAACGTATTCAAGAAATAGAAGAGTTGGGAGGTATGGCAAAAGCGATAGAAACAGGTATCCCAAAAATGCGTATCGAAGAAGCATCGGCACGCAAACAAGCACGTATTGATTCGGGAAGCGATATTATAGTAGGAGTAAATAAATATCGTTTAGAGAAAGAAGAACCTATTGAAATCTTAGAAGTGGACAATACGGCAGTAAGAGAAGCACAAATTAGACGTTTGGCGGAATTGCGTCAAAACCGTGATCAAGCGGCAGTTGATAAAGCCTTGGCTGCTATTACCAAATGTGCCGAAACCGGAGAAGATAATTTATTAGCATTGTCAATAGAGGCTGCACGTAAACGTGCTTCTTTAGGCGAAATTTCGATGGCAATGGAAAAAGTATATGGACGTTATAAATCAAAAATAAATCTTATTTCAGGAGTGTATAATTCGGAAACAAAAGATAACGAAAGTTTTAAAAAAGCATGTGAATTAGCAGATAAATTCGCAGCGATAGAGGGTAGAAGACCTCGTATAATGATAGCTAAAATGGGACAAGACGGACACGACCGTGGGGCTAAAGTTGTTGCTACGGCTTATGCCGATATGGGATTTGATGTGGACATGGGTCCTTTGTTTCAAACTCCGGAAGAGGCAGCAAAACAAGCAGTTGAAAATGATGTGCATTTTGTGGGCGTTTCTTCTTTGGCAGCAGGGCACAAAACATTGGTACCTAAAATAATCGAAGAGTTGAAAAAATTAAATCGAGAAGATATTATGGTGATTGTCGGAGGAGTTATTCCTCCTCAAGATTATGATTTCTTGTACAAAGCAGGTGCAGTGGCTATTTTTGGTCCGGGTTCTGTCATTAGCGATTGTGCCATATTAATGTTAGAGCTATTGGTAGAAACTCGCAATTAAATTATTTATTCGCAACAATAACAGTTAAACAATTTTGATTATGTCAAGCGTTTCGCAAACAGCAGGAAAAATAACTACACATGTTTTACAAAGAATGAAGAATAATCATGAAAAGATAGCTATGCTTACAGCTTATGATTATTCGATGGCACGTTTGTTGGAAATGGCTGGTATGGAAGTGGTATTAGTAGGCGATTCGGCTGCCAATGTTATGGCAGGACACAAAACCACTTTGCCGATTACACTCGATCAGATGATATATCATGCTCAATCGGTAGTTAGGGCGGTAGAGCGAGCATTGGTGGTGGTAGATTTACCTTTCGGTACCTATCAAGGCAATTCCAAAGAAGCATTGCATTCTGCTGTTCGCATTATGAAAGAATCGGGTGCTGATGCCGTGAAATTGGAAGGAGGGAAGGAGGTCGTAGAATCTATCGACAGAATTCTTACTGCCGGCATTCCGGTAATGGGACATCTCGGTTTGATGCCGCAATCTATCAATAAATTTGGAACTTATACTGTTAGAGCAATAGAAGAAGAAGAAGCAAATCGTTTGATGGAAGACGCTTTGCTATTGGAACAAATAGGTTGTTTTAGTGTTGTTCTTGAAAAAATACCGGCGGCTCTGGCTGCCAAAGTAACAAAAGCTGCTAAAATTCCCATAATAGGAATAGGAGCAGGACACCATGTTGACGGACAAGTGCTTGTCTTGCACGATATGCTCGGTATTACGCAACAATTTTCACCGCGTTTTTTACGCCGCTATCATAATTTAAGTGCCGAAATTACCTCTGCTTTAGAAAAATATATCAGCGATGTAAAAGCTGTTACTTTTCCTAATGATAGCGAACAATATTGATTTTCATTGTTTTTTTTGTCGTTAATCGGTAAAGTTTAAGCAAGCTTGACGTAGCCTTCTATGAAAATTGTTAATTGTTATCAAAAATAACTATAGCATTTTCGTCGTTTACTCTTCTTTTAATCCAGTCTTCAATTTTTATTTTATCGGCATTTTTTAAGGATGAGCGTGCTGAGGATAGTACAATGACAGATGTACGCGGAGAGCTTGAGGTTGAATCTTTTTCCATGCTATATGCAAATGCTTCGGAGTATATGCAACGCGAAATTTGTGGAAAAATGGTTTTAATCTCTTTTAAAATAATTTCGCCTTTTAATGATATATTCATTAAGCTATCGCTTTTAGCTTCAGCTTGTTGTAGTGCAAATTGAGTGGCATTAAGTTGCCCTGCAAGTTGTTCTGTTTCAGTTTGAAATTTTTTCGTGCTTGCTTCTACATAAGATGCACCAAATCCCTCTTTTATAGTTAGTTTCGATGTGTCTATATCAATTAATAAAGCTTTGGTTTTAATGTTTTTAAAGTTGCTTTCGCTTAGTCCGTATCCCGAATAAACAAGCTCTACCGAGCGATTTTGAGCATTAACATCACTTCTTTGCAAGTAATTTCCATCTACAACCGATACCTCTTTTAAAAAGGAATCTACATTTTGATTAAAATTCTCTTCTTGTACTAATTTATAACCAAAATAGATACTTGGTATAGCTGTCAATACAATAATAGTTGTTATTCCTCTGTTCACATACTTTTTTCGTTCGACATCGATAATAGAACGAATCGGAAATTTTAAAAACTGACAAACAATCAGGGCAGCAAAGGCAATAAAAACCGTGTTAATGGTAAATAGATACAAGGCACCGAAAAAGAAATTAAATTGCAGCGTAGCCAAGCCGTAACCGGCGGTGCAAATCGGTGGCATAAGTGCGGTGGCTATGGCAACACCGGGTATTACATTTCCTTTTAGTTTGCTACTCATAGCTACAATTCCTGCTAATCCGCCAAAAAGTGCGATAATAACATCATAAATAGATGGACTGGTGCGTGCTAAAAGCTCTGAATGTGCTTCATTTAGTGGTGTAATCAGAAAATAGATTGATGAAGTTAATAAACTGACAATAACTGCATAAGTAAAGTTTTTAATTGAACGTTTGAATAGTGGAAAATCGTAAGTTGCCAAACTGTAACCCATGCCGTTAATAGGACCCATCAATGGTGAAATCAACATCGCACCAATAATAACCGCTGTAGAATTCATATTCAACCCTACCGATGCAACTACTATAGCAAACATAAGAATCCATAGATTGGTTCCTTTAAAAATAATACCCTTTTCAATCTCTTGGTGAATGGAGTTGTAATCTTCCATTTCGGAACGTAAATCGAACCAAACGGAGAGTTTTGCAATTAAGTTTTTCATACGCAAATTATCTTAAGTTTTATTTTGTTAATAATCATTTAATTACTTTTTTTTGAATTGTATGTTATGTTAAGTTCAGATAAAACAACAAGCAGTAGTATCCCAAAAGGTGTAATTTTTTGCAAAAATAGTATTTTTACCCATAGAATTTGTTGCTTTATGTTTTTATTTTGCTTTTTTTAATGATTTATCACGGAAAATAAAAAAAACGTATTTGGCTATTATGTAAATATAATTATTTGAATGTCAATTAATAATTTAATAAATTGAGTTGAATGTTATAGTGTGTGTTTTTTTTTATATTTTTGCAGCAATCAAGAAATATTAAATTTATAATCTATGAAGATGAAAATTGTTGTTTTAGCAAAGCAAGTACCTGACACACGTAATGTGGGTAAAGATGCGATGAAAGAAGACGGTACGGTAAATAGGGGAGTTCTTCCTGCTATTTTTAATCCTGACGATTTGAATGCCTTAGAGTTGGCTTTAACCATAAAAGATAAACTGAAAGATGTGGAAATTACTGTTATTACAATGGGACCGACTCGTGCAGCAGACATCATCAGAGAAGCTATTTATCGAGGAGCAGACAAAGGTTATTTATTGACTGACCGTAAATTTGCAGGTTCCGATACTTTAGCCACTTCTTATGCTTTGAGCAAAGCAGTGGAGAAAATAAAACCTGATTTGGTAGTTTGCGGTTTGCAAGCCATTGATGGCGATACGGCTCAAGTAGGACCTCAAATAGCTGAAAAACTGCGTTTACCACAGGTAACGTATGTGGAAAAATTAGAAAGTGTTGATAATAAACAGATGTTGCTTACACGTCGTCTTGAACGAGGTGTAGAAACCGTTTCGGTACCATTTCCTGCCTTAATCACAGTGCATAGTTCGGCAGCACCTTGTCGTCCGAAACATGCCAAGCGTATGCTGAAATATAAACATGCCCATACGACTACAGAGCTACAAGAACAACATCGCGATTATACCGATATGTTTAAGGAAAAACCATATTTGCACATTGAGGAATGGAATACGGAAGCAGTAGGAGCAGACGAGAAACACCTTGGATTAGGAGGTTCGCCTACTAAAGTAAAAGAAATAGAAAGTGTCGTATTGGTTCAAAAAGAGTCGAAACGCTTTACCGAAAAAGATCAAGATATAGACCAATTAATGAAAGAATTATTAGAAACAAGAGTGATAGGGTAAATGAAACGGACATGCCTCACTGATTTTACACACAAAAGGAATGATTGTAAGGCATGTAAGTTTCATACGACCTTTAACTAAAAAAATATAAGCGTATGAAAAATATATTTGTTTATTGTGAATTAACAGAAGAACATCGTATTGCTGATGTATCCTTAGAATTATTATCAAAAGGGAAAAAATTAGCCGATAAATTAAATGTTGATTTAGAAGCGGTAGTTTTAGGTGTTCAATTAGATAATGCATTTGAGCAATTGCGTTCTTTTGGTGTATCAACGATACATTATGCTGACGACAAACAATTATTCCCCTATAAAACATTAACACATGCTAAGTTGGTTCAAGCATTATTTGAAAAAGAACAGCCTGAAATAGTATTGTTTGGAGCAACATCGGTAGGACGTGATTTGGCACCGCGCATAGCTTCGGCTTTACGATGTGGATTAACAGCCGATTGTACTAACTTAGTGATTGGAAATCACGTAGATGAGCGTAAAAATCAGAATTATGAAAATTTATTGTATCAAATACGTCCTGCTTTCGGAGGAAACATTATAGCTACCATTATCAATCCCGAAACACGTCCGCAAATGGCTACGGTAAGAGAAGGTGTCATGAAGTTAGAACCTCAAGCTGTTAAAAACAATCCCGTTAAGAAAAAGATAGATGTATCACTACTAAAGCCTATGGATGAAGTGGTGAAAATATTGCATCGTCATATTGAACCGCCTAAGGTTAATCTCAAGGCAGCACAAATTATGGTTGCCGGCGGTTACGGTATGGGAAGTAAAGAAAACTTTCAAATTCTTTACGAATTAGCCGATTTGTTAGGAGCGGAAGTAGGAGGGACGCGTGCCGCTGTAGATGCCGGTTTCTGTGGTCATGAACGTCAAATTGGACAAACAGGTGTTACCGTGCGTCCAAAATTGTATATCGCTTGCGGTATTTCAGGAGCTGTACAGCACCGTGCAGGTATGGATCAATCATCGAAAATAATTAGCATTAATACTTCTATTCATGCACCTATCAATGCTATTGCCGACTATGTTGTAGTGGGAGATGTGATGAAAGTAATACCTAAAATGATGCAGTCTTATAAAAAACAAATTAAATAATTAAAAAAGAAAAATAATTAATATCACATAAAAATGGAAAACTTTTTTTCAGATAATGAACATTTAAAATTTCATTTATCACATCATCTGATGAAAGATATAGTGAAATTGAGCGAGAATGATTACAAAGAATATAAATTATACGATTATGCACCTATTGATTTTGAAGATGCCATTGATTCTTATACGAAAGTATTGGAAGTAATAGGCGAAATATGTGGCGAAACCATTGCACCCAACGCTGAAGATGTCGATAAAGAAGGAGTTACTTTAGCTGACAATGTTGTTACTTATGCAAAAGGAACACAGCAAAACCATGAAATGCTGAGAGATGCCGGAATGTATGGCTTATCGTTGCCACGCAAATACGACGGTTTGAATTTTCCTATGGTATTGACCATTATGGTTGCCGAAATGATTGCACGTGCTGATGCCAGTTTTTCCAATATTTGGAGTTTGCAGGATTGTGCCGAAACAATTAATGAATTTGCATCGGAAGAATTAAAAAGTCAATATTTACCGCTTATTCATAAAGGCTATACATGCTCGATGGCATTAACAGAGCCGGATGCAGGTTCTGATTTACAGGCAGTCATGCTGAAAGCTCATTATGATGATAAAGCAAAATGTTGGAGATTAAATGGTGTTAAAAGATTTATTACTAATGGCGATGCCGATATTCAATTGGTATTGGCACGTTCGGAAGAAGACTCTACCGATGCCAGAGGTCTTTCGTGTTTTATTTATAATCGCAAAGATAATGCGGTTACCGTACGTCGTGTTGAGAATAAATTAGGCATTAAAGGTGCACCTACTTGCGAATTAGTCTATAAAAATGCTTCGGCACAATTAATAGGTGATGAGCGTATGGGACTTATTCGATACGTTATGTCGTTGATGAATGCTGCTCGTTTGGGTATTGGTGCCCAATCGGTTGGATTGGCAGAAGCAGCTTATAGAGAAGGATTGAAATATGCTCACGAGCGTGAACAATTCGGAAAGAAAATTATAGAATTTGCTCCTGTTTATGAAATGCTTGCTTCTATGCGTGCTAAAACTGACGGAATTCGCTCTTTGCTTTACGAAACAGCTCGATTTGTCGATATGTATAAATTGCTTACTAAAGCAGGGAAAGTACAAACTCTCTCTAATGAAGAAAGAGATACGATGAAATATTATCAACGTTTAGCCGATATTTATACGCCTCTTTTAAAATTGTTTTCGAGTGAATATTGCAATCAAATAGCATACGATGCCATACAAATTCATGGCGGAACAGGTTATATGAAAGATTTTCCGGCTGAGAGATTATATAGAGATGCTCGCATTACCACCATATACGAAGGAACTTCTCAATTACAAGTAGTTGCAGCTATTAGAGGTATTAGCGGCGGCGGATTTTTAAAACGCATTAAAGAATACGAAGCTATCAATGTAAAAGCTGAATTGCAATTGTTGAAAAATACGCTTATTGATATGACTCATCGTTTTGAAACTATCGGAAATTTCCTTAAAGAAAAAAATAATGCGGAAATGTATGATTTTAATGCTCGCCGATTAGTTGAAATAGCAGGAAATATCATTATTGGCTATTTATTAGTATTGGATGCGGATAAGTGCGATAAATATGAAAATTCGGCTCGCATTTTTATCCAAATGGCAAATGCGGAAAATCAGGAAAAAGAAAATTATATTAAAAATTTCACGGAAAATGATTTAGCTGCTTACCAAGCTATTAAAGAATAAGAGAAAGATTATAACTGGAAGAGTTTCTTGAGTAGATTTGCTACTTTGGAAACTCTTACTATATTAATACCGCTTATAGCTATATCTTTAGAATTATTGGAAGAGATAAAAATGTTGCTGAATCCTAATTTTTTAGCTTCGTTAATTCTTTGTTCCACACGACTCACTGGGCGTATTTCTCCCGATAAGCCTACTTCTCCGGCAAAGCAAGTTTTATAATCTATCGTTATATCGAATAAGGAAGACATAATAGCAGCCACAACCGCTAAATCGGCAGCAGGGTCGTCAACATGAATGCCACCCGTTATGTTTAAGTATACGTCTTTTGTATTGACTTTTAATCCGCATTTTTTCTCTAGTACTGCCAATAACATTCCCAATCTTCTCAAATCGAATCCTGTAGAAGAGCGTTGAGGATTTCCGTATACGGCAGGTGTTACTAATGCTTGTGTTTCAATTAAAAATGGACGTAAGCCTTCGATAGTAGCTGCAATGCCTATGCCGTTAACATCTTCATTGTGTTGAGAAATTAATATTTCAGAAGGATTGCTTACTTCGCGTAATCCGGTTTGTTGCATTTCAAATATA
The DNA here is from genome assembly GCA_012519525.1 of Bacteroidales bacterium. Lineage (GTDB taxonomy): Bacteria > Bacteroidota > Bacteroidia > Bacteroidales > WCHB1-69 > UBA5266. Next base: position 9,930 of record JAAYQB010000043.1, read on the forward strand.
GCTAATTCAGCGACCGAACCGAAACGATTTTTGATAGCTCTCACAATGCGATAACCGTAGTTTCTATCTCCTTCAAATTGTAAAACCACATCAACGATATGTTCTAATACTTTAGGTCCGGCTAAAGAGCCGTCTTTTGTAATATGTCCTATTAAAAATACGGGTATGCTTGTTGTTTTAGCAAAACGTTGTAGTTCGGAAGTCGTTTCTCGAATTTGAGAAATACTGCCGGCAGACGACTCTATCGTATTGGTTTGTAGGGTTTGAATTGAATCTATAATTAAAAGTTGAGGTTGAATGTTGTCAATGTGTTGAAAAATATTTTGCGTATTTGTTTCATTGATAATAAAACAGTTTTTATTTGTTTTATTGATACGGTCGGCACGCATTTTTAATTGCAATTCACTTTCTTCACCCGATACATATAAAACAGTCATCGCAGTAGGCAAGCTGAGTGCCAATTGTAGTAGTAGTGTAGATTTTCCAATACCGGGTTCGCCTCCAAGTAGTACAATAGAACCGGGAACAATTCCGCCTCCCAATATTCTGTTGACTTCTTCAATGCCGGAATCAATACGTTGTAAGTTTTGCGTGCTATCAATTTCCTGTATACGAACAGCTTGACTGTGATACTTGTGTGTTTGCTTGTTAGCTGCCGAAGGTGTTTGAATAACTTCTTCGACATAGGTATTCCATTCGCCGCAATTTTTACATTTCCCTACCCAAGTAGCCGATTGAGTGCCGCAATTTTGACAGAAAAAAGTGGTTTTTAGTTTTGCCATAATATGCAATAGTTAAGATAATTTTTTGCAAAAATAAAAAAAATAATGGTGCAAAATAAAAAAAGATAGAAATAATAATTACCTTATTTGCCAATCGGCATTTTAAAAACCGACAAAAATTACTCGAATTGACAATTTTTTTTAATTTTCAAACGTTACGTATAAAAATAATAATGCGTATTTAATAGAAAAAACAGTAAAAATAGAAGTTATTAACCGTTAAAATACCTAGCAAATGAAACTCTTAATTTTTTCTATTTTAGGTGGGATAGTAGCAACTTTGATTGTCGGATTTGTTTGGTATCTTTTATCTAAAATAAATCATTATGTCAAAAATAGTATTGCGATTCTATTTGTCATTTTCTTAAACGTACTGTATGTTTATCTTTTAAAGACAATAGATGCCGCTGTTTTTGAGTATTATTGCTTGTATGCTGTTTTTCCGTTCTGTGGAAGTTTTTTGCTTACGGCATTGGTATATGATTGGGTTGAGGTGGTACAAAAGCGGAAAAAAGACAAACAATTGATTTGGGCAAGTATTGTTATTGTCTGTTTTGTTTTAGCAGCTTATATAACTCACAGAATAGGATGGTGTTCTATTGCTGAAATTACTAAAACATTTATTCTTATACCGTTTACAGTTAGTTTTATTGTTTATCTCATCTATTCTGCTTATGCTAAAAAAAATAGAAATAAATAAATAATAATGATAATGCAACTTATTAATCAATAACATAAATCACCAAAAAAAACAGATATGAAATCATTAAAAACATTTTTACTACTAACACTTATCTTTTTATCGGGAATAACACTATGGGGAC
>JAAYQB010000044.1 GCA_012519525.1 Bacteroidales bacterium
CAATTTATATGTGAATACATTAAAAATTTTACTGGAGCAAAGGGGATTCGCTTTCGAAGTGCACTACACGAACAAGGAAATAATATAGTTTTCTTTGAGCCAAAATTAATGGAATGCAAGGCTGTAAGAAAAGTAAAAATTACAAGTATTAACTTAGATTCAATGGAAATAGATTGAAAAGCATTAAATGGGAGTATAACTCAAAAAACTTAATACTTGCCTATCGAACTTGTAATAATTCAAAAGATAAAAAGAACTTAATGAAATGGATGAACTATTGTGAACAGATTTTGATGTTAATGATAAGAAGAAGATATTTGAAACTATACTTTAACTATTGTAATGATAACGGACTACTTGACAAGAAAATTGAATATATAAAAGTTATGGACGGTGTTTATAATTTCGCTGATAAAGAATTGTCTGAAAAATTCCGCAATTATCATAAAGAAAAGGCAAATTTAAGATTGGTAAAAAAAGGAAAAAATTTAGGTCGTTCTCATCAAGCCAGAATTAATAGACAACAAAAGGATCTGACAATTGAATAAAAAACAAATGCTAACAGCGTATATGTGACTAACGGTATGTAGTAAACTAAAAGCCTATGTATCTAAGAAACTTTGTTCTAAACGAACAGAAAAAATCCCCCTCAATCCGCCCCCCTATCCTTCAACTATCTAAAATCTAATGTTTTTTCAATTAATTTTTAAACATTTCACCCCTTCCCATTCCAAATATCCCAAGCTGCTTCGGCTTGGTAGCAAAGCATAGCGTAGGCGTTTTCTACCGTAGCGTTTTGCTTTTTGGCTTTTTTCATAAAAACAGTTTCCGCAGGATTATACACTAAATCAATCAACAAATGATTTTCGTTTAAGTAATGGTAAGGAATAAGAGGAAAAGTCGCCGTATCGGGATACATTCCTAAAGGCGTACAATTGATAATCAAGGTGTTTTCCCGTATCAGTTCTTTTGTAATTTGTTGATAGCTTATTGCATTTTCTTTTTCACTACGCGACACCAATCGGAAAGGCAGCGATTGCCGTTTCAACACATAAGCTACTGCTTTGGCTGCTCCTCCGGTACCCAATATCAAAGCTGAGGAATGCTTAGCACATTGATGTTGCAGCAACATTTTTTCAAAGCCAATAACATCGGTATTGTAAGCACTTATCGTTCGTTTTCCTTCTATATAATCTATTTTCAACACATTGGCTGCTCCTACTTCTTTTACGATAAGCTCTACACTATCAACATAGTCTATAATTTTCTCTTTATAGGGAATCGTAACATTTAAGCCTTTTATTGAGTTGTCCTTATCCAACAAAGGCAATAGCTCGTTCAAATCGTTTAATGGAAATGTGCGATAGGAAACATCGGTTATCGCTTCTTTTATAAATTTTTCTTTAAAATAGCGAGGTGAAAAAGAATGACTTAAACTTTTCCCGATAATTCCAAACGTTCTATTCACTATTTTTTTTCTTTTTCTTTTTAAAAGCCGTATAAAACAAATAGGCAACAAACAGCACTCCCAATCCTATTAAAATCAAGGAAAGTTCGTGGCTGTATTGATTGATAAGGTCTTGCTCTCCATGAGCTATATAGCCCAATAAAGCCAATATAGCGTTCCAAATAAACGCTCCTAAAGCGGTGTAGAAAGTAAAAGGCAATAGTTTCATTTTCGCCAAACCGGCAGGAATAGAAATCAATTGACGGATTCCGGGCAACAATCTTCCAATAAATGTCGAAGAATTTCCGTGTTTAATAAAATAATCTTCCGCTTTTTTTACTTTAGCTCCACTGAGTAAGAAAAAATGCCCTAACCTACTATCGGCAAATTTATAAACAATGGGTCTTCCTAAGTAAAGAGCTAAAAAATAATTGATAAAGGCTCCTATCAAAGCACCCAAAGTGCCAAACAGCACAACGATGACTATATTAAGAAACTTATACTTAGTTACATACAAGCTCTCATTCTCCGCATTGCAAGCCGCATAAGCCGCCGGCGGAATAACAACTTCGGACGGAAAAGGAATAAAAGAACTTTCTACCGTCATCAATATAGTAATGGAATAATAGTTCAGATGGTCCATATACCAATCAACAACCTTGGTAACGATAGACTTATTTTCATTTTCTTGTTTACTCAATGTGTCGGCGTTAAGTCCGGAAGTGCTTTGCGAAAATGCACTTACTTTACACAATAACAGTAGAATAACGATTAAATATACTTTTTTCATTCAATGTTTTTATTAATATTTGCTACAAAATCAATTACTTCTGGAATATCGTACATGCTTTCATCGTACTCGAAAAACTCGTTTAATATGTCGGGATTGGTCATATAAGCCATTTGCAAATACGATGTTGCTTGCACCACATCGCCTTTAAGAAAAAGATAGTTTGCCATTCGATAGATATAAGAAATATTATCAGGCTGTTTTTCAAGCCCTTCATACAACACACCGATAGCAACGTCTATTTCGTCTTGTAAGACATAAAAATCGGAATAATCCAACCATGTCTCCTCGTTTTCAGGAAAATGGTCGGCTAAATACTCATATACTATTTTAGCTTCATCGTCTCGTTCGGCATCGCACAAATACTCGCCCAAGGACAACCAATACTCAAATGAGTCTTTATCAATATCTATTGCTTTTTTTATATTTTCGATAGCCTTATCAATTTGTCCCGTTTCGGAATAAAGAGCTGCCAAAGAAGCAAAAGCTAAAGAAAAAAGCGGATTTTCATCTATTGATTTTTGAAAAGCATAAACAGCAGATTCATAATCTTTTATCGCAACGAGACTCGTAGCCAACAAATACCATGTCAACTCTTTAAATTGCGATAACTGCAACAAATCTTTAAAAACTTCATTGGCTTTTTCTCTTTCATTCAGCGAGATAAAAGCACTCATCTGATACGATAAGGCATCTTCATTCTTATTGTCTATAGCCAAAGAATTATCGAAAGCCTCTATGGCTTTTTCAAACAAGTCGAATTCCGCATACGCCAATCCTAAATAAGACCAAGCAACGGAAGACAAAGGATGTTTGTTGGTGAAATTGATGAAATAATCTACTATTTGGTACTTATCTTCTTCACTCGGTAATTGGTAAAAGGCATCAAAAACATTTGAAAAAAGAAATTTATTGTCGGGGTCTATTTCTAAAGCCTGCTGTAAATAATACAAAGACTGTTTCGTATCTCCCATTTGTTCGTACACATCGGACATTCCAAGATACACATCTTCCATATATTCTTTATCTTGCTCGACTATTTTAAGCAGTTGTCGGTATTTTTGAAGCGATTTATCAAAAGAGCGTAATTGTGTATACAAATAGGCTTGTTCCAACAAGGTATCGGCATCTTTAAAACCGTCATTATCATCTGTTTCCGCCATTAATTTTCTTGCTTCTACCTCTTTCCCCAAAGAAAGCAAATAATGCACTTTTTTTAATTTTAAATCTTGCGAATCAGGAAATTGCTTCAATGCCTGCAACAATACTTTTTGTGCCTTATTAATTTTCCCCGTATAAAAATAATGGTCAAACACGATGGCATAATCATCACTATCAAAATAATAAACAGTATCATTATCCATCATTTTTTCAAAACGTTCGATTAAGCGTTCTCTTTCCGTGTCGCCAAAATCTTCGTTCATCTCTTCATCAAAATAATCCTCGTCCATCTATCCTTCTTTTTCTATTTCAAAATAACTGTCCCAATCTTTCCAAACGACTTCATAACCTGCTTTTTTAACCACCTCTAACATCTCTTTAGGATGGCGATTGTCGTTAATTGCAAATTGTTCCAAATCTTCACTATCTTGTGCATATCCTCCGGGCATTGTCTTCGAACCGGCACTAATTGCAGTTACTCCCAATCCTATCATGTGATTCCTAAATTCGGTATCTTCCCGTGTTGTCAGCGATATTTCCACATCATTGTCAAAAATACGAAAAGCCCATATCATTTGTGCTAATTCTTTATCACTCACAATATAATTAGGCATAAATTCGCCTGCATGCGGACGTATGCGAGGAAAAGCAAGTGCGTATTTTGTTTTCCAGTATTTTTTTTCCAAATACTGCAAATGCATTGCCATAAACACAGCTTCTACTCTCCAATTTTCCAAACCCAACAAAGCACCTAATCCGATTTTATGTACTTCCGCTTTTCCCAATCTGTCGGGCGTATTGAGCCGCCATTGGTAATCGCTTTTTATACCGGCAGGATGATAAGTAGGATAACGCTCTTTGTTATAGGTCTCTTGATACACATAAACACCATGCAAACCGACAGCAATCAATCGCTGATAATCTTCCATAGACATCGGCTGCACTTCTAATGTAACCTGCTTAAAATGAGGATGCACTAATTTAATCGCATGTTCAATATAATCAACGCCTGCATGTTTGGGCGATTCTCCCGTCAGCAACAAAATATGCTCGTAGCCCATTTCTTTTATTACCGCCACTTCACGTAGTATCTGTTCATCACTCAAAACAATGCGTTCAATTTTATTGTTGAAATTAAATCCGCAATAAACACAATGATTAATACATTTGTTACTCAAATAGAGTGGAATATAAAACTGTATTGTTTTTCCGAAACGTTTCTGAGTTGCAATACGGCTTTTTTGTGCCATGCTTTCCAAATATTCAGCTGCAGCCGGTGAAACCAAAGCTTTAAAATCCTCAATTGTCAGATTAGCAACTTGTAAAGCATGCTCTACATCCGATTTACTCTTAGCATTAATTTCGCTTTCTATCTGAGTCCATGAATATTTTTCCGCTATTTCCGAGAACATGTTTTTACCTTTCTATTGAATAATCTACCTCAACATTATTTAATATATACGTGATTTATAGCTATTTAATTTTAAATAAAACCACTTTGCAAAAGTACACTTTTTTGTATATTAATATTTGCTATTTTTGCATATTTAGAATATATCCGTATAAAAGGAAGATATAAACTAATTTTGAAATACAAGTAGATGATTATAAGAAATATGAGTTCCATACGACCCTCAACTGAAAAAATTATGAATGTATGAAATATTTAATTGTTGGCTTAGGAAATATCGGCAAAGAATACGAGAACACCCGTCATAATATCGGTTTTATGGCTGTAGATTATTTTGCTAAAGCTCATAATGTCGTTTTTGAATCGGACCGCTATGCTGCGTCTGCTTCTCTAAAATTAAAAGGAAAAACAATCGTACTTATCAAACCAAGCACTTATATGAATCTCAGTGGAAAAGCCGTTAATTACCATCTTCAAAAACACAGTATACCTATCGAAAACTTATTGGTAATTTCCGATGACAAAGACTTACCCTTAGGCGGCTATAAATTGAAATCACAAGGAAGCGGCGGCACACACAACGGCTTGAATCACATTATAGAAACCATTGACACTTCTTATTTTGCTCGCTTACGATTAGGTATTGGAAACGATTTTGCAAAAGGTCGGCAAGTAGAACATGTGCTTGGCACTTTCATGCCCGATGAAATTGAAAAAATTCAACCCTGCATTATCAGCTGCAAAGAAATTATTGAAAGTTTTGTATTTCAAGGTGTGCAACGAACAATGAACCTCTATAACACAAAAAAAGAAAAAAATAAAGAAGAAAGTCTTTAATACGTGAAAATTTATTGTACTTTTGCAATACCTAAGAATCGGATTACATCTTATTCGAGGTTTTAAATTAAAATATTAACTAACAATCTAATCCAAAAGCAGATTCTAATGGAAAAGAGACTGGGAATAATTAGCATACTCATATCAAACGCTGATATCGTCAAAAAAGTAAATGATTTACTTTCCGAATACAGCCATCTTATCTTAGCCCGACAAGGTCTTCTTATTCGCAATTACAATCTAAATTTCATTTCATTAATTATAGAAGGTACCACCGATGAAATTAGTGCTTTAACCGGTAAATTAGGTCGTTTAGAAAATGTTGAAGTAAAATCTGTGTTATCAAAAATTAAACTTTAATCTATACTATGGATACAAATAAAAAATTCAAAAATTTCATCGACAAAGACAAATTATATGCTTTAATTAATAGAAATGCCCCTACCCAACAAGAACTCGACACCATTTTAGAACGAGCTTTAAAATTAAAAGGACTTGATTTAGAAGATGTAGCTACCTTACTAAGGGTTACCGACCATGAGCAAATCTATCAAATCATGAACGTAGCTAAAATAGTGAAAAATGAAATCTACGGCAAACGATTGGTACTTTTTGCTCCTTTATATACCGGCAATCGCTGTGTAAACAACTGTGTTTATTGCAGTTTTAGAAGAGACAACAAAACTCTTGTACGCAAAGTACTAAACATGGAACAAATTGCTTCGGAAACAAGAGAGTTGCTACGCGAAGGACATAAACGTATATTGTTAATTTGCGGTGAAACACCGGCTAACGATATCAATTATATCTGCGATGCCATACGTACAACCTATGCCGTCAATGAAAACGGACACAATGTTCGACGTATCAACGTAGAGCTTGCACCTATGTCCATCGAAGATTTTAAAAAATTAAAACAAGAAAAAATCGGCACCTATGTTTGCTTCCAAGAGACATACGATCCTGATTTATATAAAGAATATCATCCCGGTAATACCCCTAAAGCGAATTATTTAAATCGCTTATTGGTAATGGACAGGGCAATGGAAGCAGGAATAGACGATGTAGGCTTGGGTGTATTGTTCGGTTTAGCCGACTACCGTTTCGAGATATTGGCTTTAATGGAACATGCTAAGCATTTGGAAGATGCCTTTGGCTGTGGACCTCATACCATTAGTTTTCCTCGCATTGAGCCTGCCGAAGGTGCGCCGCTTCCGGAACACATTCCGCATAAAGTAAGCGACGATGATTTCAAGAAAATCATTGCCGTTATTCGTATTGCTTTACCTTATACCGGCATTATTTTAAGCACACGTGAAACCGATGAATTACGCACCGAATTATTCAACTACGGTATCAGTCAAATATCAGCAGGCTCACGCACCAATCCCGGTGCTTATGCTAAAGGCGAAACCGAAGGACATAAAACAGGAAGTCAATTCCAATTAGGCGACCACCGTAATTTGGACGAAGTTATTTCGAGCATGATTGACAGCGGATACATTCCCTCTTTCTGTACGGGCTGTTATCGTAAAGGACGTGTAGGACAAGATTTTATGGATTTAGCAAAACCCGGACTTATCAAAGAATACTGTATGCCCAATGCTCTTTTCACTTTTAGAGAATACCTCAACGACTTTGCTACTCCCGAAACAAAAGAAAAAGGCTTTAAGTTGATTAAGAAATTAGTAGAAGACATAGAAAAAGAAAAACTGAAAGAAGTAGTAAAGAAAAATATAGTGAAAATAGACGAAGGCGAACGAGATATTTATTTGTAAAAATGATTATGTTTATTGTGTGTGGATAAGCTGCCTCAAAAGGGCGGCTTATTTTTTTATATTACACCTCTTCATAAGGCGTGAAATCATCGTCATTATCATCATTTCTATCACGATACATATCTTGTTGGTGATAACGTACGATTCTCACATTGCTGAAAAGTTCTATCAAAGAGGTAATAAAAGAAACGATGGCGCCATACAACATCGCCCAAAAAAAGCTGTCGACCGTAAAGCCCGGCAGCATAAAATCTATCAACTCGATAACAATAGCATTGATAACGAGCAGAAAAAAACCAAAGGAAAAAACAGTCAAAGGAATTGTTAATCTTATGAGCAAAGGTTTTAAAAAAGTATTCAATAAGATTAAGGTTACACCGACAATAATAGCCGTCAAAATACGCGGTTCTTCAATATGAATACCTTTTTGTAACATCCAAGCGGTAAACAAAACCGCAAAAGAGGTAATCAATAATTTGACAAGATAAAATTTAATTTTTTTCGCTTTCATTTTTTCTTTTACGAATATATTTTTCAAATAACTGTGTATCGCTTACCCGGCAAGCATTCTATATACGATTTGCATTCAAGAGCAAGCAATAATGTGGTTAAACGTGAAATAGGCATATTTATTTTAGCAGAAAGTGTATCAATGTCTATTTCATTATGTTGTTGAATAACAGCAATAACTTGTTTTTCATCATTGTCTAAGTCGAAAAATAATTTTTCTTGACGATTTTTTTTCTTTGTTTTCCCATCGTCCCATCGCATCATTTCTATAATATCGTTAGCCGAAGAGATAAGAGCAGCTTTATTGCTCTTGATTAAATTATTACATCCTTCCGAAAGGCTATCCCCTATTCTACCCGGCACAGCAAACACATCTCTATCGTAAGAGAATGCCAAATTAGCCGTAATCAAAGCTCCGCCTTCTTTGCGTGCCTCGACCACAACAACCGCATCCGATAAGCCGGCAATAATGCGATTCCTTTCGGGAAAATGCTGATAGTCGGGCTCTGTGCCACTACAATACTCCGTAATAATCCCTCCTTTATCGAGCATACGCGAAGCTAATTTTTTATTTTCATTAGGATATAACATCTGCAAACCATGACCTAAGACTCCCACCGTTTGTAAATTATGATGCACAGCCGCTTCGTGTGCGGCAGTATCAATACCATAAGCTAATCCGCTAACTATCAAAATATCCAAATGCGACAGCTCGGCAACGATTTGTTTCGTTACACTTATTCCATAGTTATCAGCAGTTCTGGTACCCACTATAGCCACTGCTTTCGCTACGTTAAAATCCATATTTCCTTTAGCAAAAAACACAATAGGTGCATCAATACAGTGACGTAGTCGTTTAGGATAATCCGATTCCGTTAGGATATAAGAATGTATATTGTATTTTTGAATAAAATCAATTTCTCGTTCTACCTTTTCGTAAACTTCTGCGGAAATTTTTTGAATACTTTCAACTACATTCTTCCGAATACCTTCGATAAAAAGCAATTTTTCCTTTTTCTCTTTCAATACGGCTTCGGCACTTCCACATTCCGTTATCAATTTCCGAGCAGTAATCTTACCTATCGCCGGCAGTTGAGATAATAAAAGAGTGTGATATAAAACAGATTGTTCGGCGTTCATAAACAGGTTTATTTTTTAATAATCTTATATATTTTTCGATTTAAATTATCTTGTTGAACAGTTAAGAAATAACAACTACTCGTCAAATGTTTCATATCAACAAGCATGTTTTTTGATGTAATTCTTTGACTTAAACAAGATTTTCCATAAACATCAACAATTTCAATTGTTCCATTGAGATAAACATCATTTTCAAAAATTAAGTACAAATTATCGTCAACGGGATTGGGATAGAAATGCAGACCCTTATCGGCAATTTCTTCGATTTCAACATCTTCTAAAGTGATAAACGACAGAGTTTCTCCATAAATCACTCTTTCGGCAAGGACTATAAAAGCTCTATACTCGTAAGTTGTTTTCGGCTGTAAACGGCTCAGCGTATCGCTCATATTGCTTCCTTCCGCTTTTACAATCGTGTATTTTTCTGCTGTTTGCATTTTATACTCAAAGCCTTGCATTAATACTTCTTCATCTCCATATTCCACTTGTCCGTGTAAAACAGCCGTTTCCACTCCTATATCGCTTGCTTCAAGTGTAGTAACACCGGAAGCGGAACCCAATGTTCTGAAAAAATCCGGCTCACTATAAAAAACGCCATTATTTGTAATGACAAAAACACGGAAAGTATAATCGGTTTGAGCATTCAGCCCATACAAAGTATCACAAATAGCAGTGCCTTCTGTCGGTAGTATATTATCTGTCGAATCCTCACACTTTCTCCATGCAAAACCTTGCATATATATTTGTTCATCAGGCACATTAATATATCCTTTCAAGACGACCGAACAAGTTCCCAAATAAACAACACCGTACGTCTGCAATGTACAAGCACGTAAAGTTTTAAATGCTAATTCGTTTCCAAATAAAGTATCGGTAGTAGTAATAATAAAAGAACGATAAAAATAATTAGTGTTCGACTGCAAATCATTTAGCTTGGCAGTAAAAGCAGTATCATTGACAATGAAAACATCGGCTATGGATTGCTCTTCGGCTCTCCATTCAAATCCTTTTTTTATAATTGTATCATCTCCGTACTGAATAGCGGCAGCGACAAGCGCCGAATACGGCGACACATTGGTAGCCGCTTCCGTTTCCACACTCGATTGCTGAGGCAATGTTTTGAAATAAACCTTATCCCCAAATATGGTATCCGACAAAGTAAGAGCAAAAGCCTGATACACAAAATCCGTATAAGAAGGCAGAGAAAAAAGCATATCGGAAAAATAAACTTTATCCGCACTCAAATAATTATCCGCTACTTCTGTCACTTTTCTCCATTTAAATCCTTTAGCAAGAATTGTATCTTTTCCGTACTCTATCTCAGCATTTAACACAGCAGTATGTGCTTTTAAATCTGTCGCCGCCAAAGTACGAATAGAGGTTTTACTTATTTTAAACAACAGACTTTCCCCAAAAACAGTATCGGTTTTTACAACAACATAAGCTCTGTATTCATAGAGCGTGTCTGCTGCTATAGCACTAATCACGGTTTGAAAGTCAGCACTGCTATCAGCCGGTACATGAGTAAAAGTAGTTGCATTGTGTTTTTTATAAACAAAAGCTTTCGATAATACTGTATCGGCAAGTTGAACAACACTTCCTTTTAAAACCACATCCGTCGAACTAATAGCGGGCGAATGTGTCAACACCAAAGTTTTTCCCGTATTTTTCAATAAAGGAAAACCGTCGTTGATTAAAGCCTCGTCCGAAATCCATACTTCTTGTCCCTGATTCAAAGAATCAAGTGCCTGCCGGGAACATAAAAAAGAAACATCAACCATTTCTCCTATCGAATTCGTCGGATAAAAAGAAGGCATTTGCAAACAATACGCATTGCTTACCTCACTATGATTGACTACCTCACCGCATATTCCTCCCAAAAAAGCCGACGACACTGCATACAATTGTCCGGCATTGTAACACGAACGAACGAGCGTTGGAATATGTGAAAAATTATGCACATTGCCGATTATGCCTCCTACAAAGGATTTATAATAATAAGAATTGGACAACACCCTTCCTCTATTGTAAATATGCTCAATAACAGATGGAAACTCGGTAAAACCTACGACTCCTCCTGCATAACTATAATCATAAGCTATCGCATTTACTACACCCTCATTGTAGGACTCTTTTACCAAACAATTACTTCCCCAACCAATCAATCCTCCAATATAAGAACATGAATTAGAATAAGTTTCAACATCTCCACTATTAAAACAACGCTCTACCGAAGCCCCATAATTCAATCGAGCAACCACTCCGCCGGCATAGGTGTATTTATGAGCAGTAGCATATACATAACCTTCATTATAACAATATTTTATCTTAGGCGAAGCATTATCACAATCAGCCAATATGCCACCGGCATAAGCCGTATTCAAGGAAGAAGAAAAAATCTTCCCTTTATTATGACAATTATAAATATTCGTTCCCGAGGCTGCATAACCCACTATACCTCCCGCATAAGCAAAAGATGAAACAGCATAAACCGACACCTTGCCGTCAAAGCTACAATCCCTAATCTCGGAAGCATAAGCATAGCCCGCTATTCCTCCTACATAAAAATTATAAGATGTTGAAAATGAAGACAATATTTCACTGTTGCCGGCTATGTGTAAATTATAAATTTCAGCATCCATCACATAACCAAACAAGCCTGTACAAACAATGGAAGGACGCTGAACAGTGTCTTTGCAATAAAGATGATAAATGCTATGATTATCACCGTCAAAATGACCGGCAAAAAACTCACTGACACTACAACCTATTGGTGTCCAATTGAGAGTATCTAAATCAATATGGGTGCTTAGTCTGAAAAAAGTATCGGCATACATTCTACCTGCATTCACACTCTGTGCCAAATAAGCAAGGTGGGAAGCACTGTCAATTAAGTAAGGATGCGTTTCGCTTCCATCGCCTTTTGTCCAGCATATAGCCGAACCGTCCCATTTACTTATTTGAGATAAGGAATTGACATAAAAGGCGATAAATAAAAATAATAAAATAAATAAACGCTTACAAAACATGACATGAATCGGTTTTAAAACAATAAAGCAAAGATAATATAAAATCTTTAATAAGACTCTATATTTAAAAAAATAACCTAAAAATTCCATAAAAAAATACGTACGGGTAAATTGCATTCACACAAAATAAAAGCTAACGAATTAAATTCGCCAATACGCTCCCGTTTGAGCAGAATCACAACAAGCTGAATAACAATTACTCGTCGGATGACTTCGAGTTATCCGATGAGTGGATTACACTTTTTTTCAGTTGAAGGAAAAAATGAAAAAAAGGAAACAAATAAAAGTATACCTTTGCAAAAAAATAAAACGTATGAAATACCCTAATTAACTAAACCACCTTATTATGATTAGAAAAATTTTAATAATACTCATCTGTAGTTTTTACGTATATACATCACATGCTCAAACCGATACGAATGAGAAGGTTTATTTTAAAACACTTCCCCGATTGGAAGTAAAAAACGAACAAATTTATCAATTATTGGATTCTCTTATTTTATATAATGATAAGTGTATATATACAATTCGCAATAGCCCATATTATTTTGATATAAATTTATATAATAAATCTGATGGTATAATCATAATATTAGGTTCTTATCAACGAAATTGTTTTATAAAATGGGATCACGATAAGGTGGGATGTTTTCATTATAAAAATATTTTAGTAATTGTTCACTCATCTGATATTTTAGACTTATTTTTTGAAAAAGAAAAGGATACGGTAGATATTTATTATTTTGAAGACTATATGCCTTATTCTCGTTCTGATTACTTAGGAGATGAGTGCATGTATATTGAATATAAATGTGTAGGCAATCAGTTTATTCCCAAACGTAAGTTTTTATGTCAGGAATTATCACCATATTATCACAGAATAAAAGAAGGTGAAACATGGGAAAAAATAACGGAAGATTATGGTATTACGATAGAAGATTTAATTTCATTAAATAAAAGAATAAAAATTAAAAAACCTCCTAAAAAAGGAACTTTAATAAGAGTATATTAAATTTAAAATTCAGGTAAAAACTTCGCTTCAAGTTAGCGTTATAGCACTATTTTTTATCCAACAATAATAATTCTTTAATAAAACAAAGCATTTGCTCATAAAATCGTGATAAAATGAAGCAATTTTATGTATTTTTGCAAATCACAATTAAGGAATATAAATAGCTATGACTGCTAACGAAATACGTAAGACATTTTTAGATTTTTTTGCAAAAAAACATCATCAGATTATTGCTTCTGATTCTATTGTTGTTAAAAACGACCCCACTTTAATGTTTACCAATGCGGGCATGAATCGTTTTAAGGATGTTTTTTTGGGCAACACACCTGCTCAATACGACCGCATAGCCAACAGCCAAAAGTGCCTGCGGGTTTCAGGAAAACACAATGATTTAGAAGAAGTTGGAAGGGATACCTATCACCACACCATGTTCGAAATGCTTGGCAATTGGTCGTTTGGCGACTATTTTAAAAAGGAAGCCATCGAGTGGGCATGGGAATTACTGACCAAAGTATATCAGATTCCGCCTCAAAATTTATACGTTACTGTTTTTGGCGGTGATATAAAAGACGGAACAGAAAAAGACAACGAATCCTACGAAATCTGGAAAACCATCATAGCCGATGATAAAATATTGTTCGGCAACAAAAAAGATAATTTTTGGGAAATGGGTGACACAGGTCCTTGCGGTCCTTGTTCCGAAATCCACATTGATATACGCTCCGAAGAAGATAAAAAGAAAATAGCAGGAAGAGAATTGGTCAACAAAGACCATCCATTGGTAATCGAAATATGGAATTTGGTTTTTATTCAATACAACCGCCAAACCAATGGAAATCTAATCCCACTGTCTAATAAGTATGTAGATACAGGCATGGGACTTGAACGTTTATGCATGGTATTGCAAAACAAACAATCCAATTACGACACCGATATTTTTCAAACTCTTATTCAGGAAATAGCCTCTTTATCAGGGAAGACCTACGGTAAAGACAAAGATTGCGACATTGCAATGCGTGTCATTGCCGACCATTTGCGTGCGGTTTGTTTTACCGTTGCCGACGGACAATTGCCTTCCAATACCGGTGCCGGCTATGTGATACGCCGTATTTTAAGACGTGCCGTACGTTATGGATTTACATTTTTAAACTTCGACAAAGTCTTTTTAACAACTTTGGTTCCGACTTTAGTAAAAGTAATGGGAACACATTTCCCTGAATTACAGCAACAACAAGCATTGTTGGAAAAAGTATTATTAGAAGAAGAACAATCATTTCTGAGAACGCTATCGCAAGGAATTCAAAAATTCGAACATTATATCCAATCGCATTCGCATACGGTCATTGATGGAAATTTTGCTTTTGAACTTTTCGACACCTATGGATTTCCCATTGATTTAACGCAATTAATGGCAAAAGAAAAAGGATACACTGTCGATATGGAAACCTTTTACAAAGGTTTGCAAGCACAAAAAGACCGCTCGCGTGCCGTGGCTACCTTGCAAACAGACGATTGGCAAGAAATTATCCCTAAGGCTTCGTATACCGAATTTGTCGGTTACGACACTTTAGAATGTGAATGTAAAATATTAAAATACCGATTAGTAAAATCAAAAGGGAAACAATTTTATCAATTGGTTCTCAACAAAACACCTTTCTATGCCGAAGCCGGCGGACAAGTAGGCGACAGCGGAACATTGGAAAGTGTCAACGAAAAAATCGTCATTACCAATACGGTGAAAGAAAACAACCTTTTATTGCATATTGCCCCCACTCTTCCCGAAAATCCCGAAACGACTTTCGTGGCAAAAGTAAATGCGGACAAGCGTTTAGCTACTCAAAACAATCACACTACTACTCACTTAATACATTATGCTTTACGCAAAGTATTGGGTACGCATGTCGAGCAAAAAGGTTCCTTGGTTCATCACGAGCGATTGCGTTTCGACTTCTCGCATTTCTCCAAAGTGAGCAATGAAGAATTGGAAAGAGTGGAAAATCTTGTCAACGACTTGGTAAGAGAAAACATTCTTTTAAAAGAACTAAGAAACATCTCCATAGAAGCAGCCAAAACAATGGGTGCCATTGCATTGTTTGGCGAAAAATACGAAAACACCGTAAGAGTCATACAGTTTGGCGATTCGATAGAGCTTTGCGGCGGTACTCACACATCGGCAACGGGCAATATAGGCTTGGTAAAAATTGTTAGCGAAAGTGCCATTGCCGCCGGCATACGCCGTATTGAAGCCATCAGCGGTAAATATGCCGAAGATTATGTTCGTCAATACCAACAAGAGATAGAAGAAATAAGACAATTACTCAATGCTCCCAAAGTCATTCCTGCTATTAAAAAGTTAACACAAGAAATGGAAGCCTACCGTAAAACCATCGAAACTTTTGAACAAGAACGGACGCTTCATTTCGTTAATCGGATAAAAAAAGAAATGACCGATATCAACGGAATCAACATTTTACAATCCGTAAACGATTTTTCTGCCGAACTGCTTAAAAATGCCGCTTATCAGCTAAAAACGACAGCTAAAAATTTACTTATCGTATTGGGAACCAATGCCGATAACAAAGCAAATATCGTCATCGCTTTGTCGGACGATATGATAGAAAAAGGCTATAATGCAGCTCAATTGGTACGCGAAATCGCTCCGCTTATTCAAGGCGGCGGCGGCGGACAGCCTACGCTGGCTACGGCAGGCGGAAAAAACACGGAAGGATTAAAGACCGCCATAGAAAAAGTCATTGCAATCATAACAAAACAATAATTTATAAATAATTTCGCTCTTTTACTATTAAAACACATTAGATTGAAATCAATAGACCCAAAAGAAAATTTCGAAGCAAGCAAAAAATCAATTGGTTATGTAGACTTAAAAAATGCTCAACCAAAGGATTATCAACGTATTGGTTTTTCGGTAGGATTAGAAGTTCATCAGCAACTATTGACAAAAGAAAAATTATTCTGTCGTTGTCCTGCAGGCATTTATCAAAAACCCGACGAATACGATGCCGAACTTTTACGCCACATGCGTCCTACTCTTTCCGAATTAGGAACCTATGATGATTCAGCCTTAATGGAATTTAAAACAAAGAAAAAAATTATTTATCGTATCTCCAACACAACGGCTTGCACCTACGATATTGACGACACTCCCCCTTTTCCCATCAATCGGGAAGCCTTACGCATTGCATTAGAAATTGCTTTAGCATGCAAAATGAACATTGTTAGCGAAACTCATATTATTCGCAAACCCTATTTAGACGGCTCTATACCGTCAGGATTTCAATGCACTGCCCTATTGGGAATAGAAGGTGAAATTGAACTGAAAAACAAAAAGATACGACTCGCTCAGTTGAGTATTGAAGAAGACTCCTGCCGTGAAATTTCGGACGAAGGACATACCCGCATTTTCAGCGTTGACCGCATGGGAATACCTATGGTCGAAATAGTTACTTATCCCGATATCCTACACCCGACAGAAGTAATGGAAGTCAGTAATTACATTCGTTTTCTTAATCGCAGCACAGGGAAAGTACGCACAGGCATAGGCACAGGACGTCAAGATGTGAACGTAAGTTGTAAAGGTGGTACGCGTATAGAAATCAAAGGGGTGGCACACACCAAATGGCTGCCGGCACTCAGTCATAATGAGTGTTTTCGACAATGGGCATTATTGGCTATCAAAGAGAAATTGCAAAAACGTGTCAAAAAAGAAAATTGGAAAATGCAGTCCGTTCAATTAAACTCCAAAGATTTTCCAACAGCATACGCCCCCATCAAAAAAGCATTTCAACAAAACAAGCATATTATTGCAGTCAATCTCCCCTACTTTGCAGGTTTACTATCCCATTTCACTCAACCCGATAAAGCATTTTACGACGAATACGTCCATCGTTTAAAGGTAATCGCTTGTTTTTCCGTTCCTAATATGATTTGTAGCGAAGACATGGACGAGCAGTTAGAAGTTGATTTTATACAAAAAATACGACAAGAACTTCACAGCAAAGAAGAAGATGCACAAATTATTTTTTGGGGACCTGAAAACAATATATCAACTGCACTTCAAGTTATTGAAGAACGTTCGTTGATGGCATTCGATGGCGTACCCAAAGAAACGCGTCAATCTTTTAGCGATGGCACCACCGCTTTCGAAAGAGTTTTGCCCAGCTCCGACCGTATGTACCCCGACACCGACACGCTACCCATTACCATTGATGATAAACTGATAGAAGAGATAAAACAGCAGCTTCCTCAATCGGTTTCGGAAATTAAACAACAGCTCAAAGATTGGAAAATTCCCGAAGATTGTCATGCCTATATTCTAAGCCGCAACTATTTTACTCACATTCAACACATCGTTGACAATCTTCACTATACACCCAAATTCATAGGTGTGTTTTTCGGTCAAAAATTAAAACACCTACACGGACAATACCGACATATTCCCTTTGCCATTCAACGTTTATACGAATTATTTGCTTTCTTAGAAAAAGAAAACATCGACAAAGGCATTGCCTATAAAATGTTGAAACAATTGTTTATCCATCCCGCAAAAGATTTCGAAGCTATTTTAGACCTTCTTGATTTTAAACGAATAAACGAAGATAAAATAGTCAAACAAATACCATTAATTGCCGACAAATACAAAGCTATTGATGATAAAAAAAGCAATATTGACAAAAAGAACAGCATTATGGGACAATTAAAAAAGATGAGCTTAGGCAATATTAATCTAAGCAAATTAGCAAAACACATTCTTCCATAATACTGTTTAAAAACAATGACACATAATGAACGAAGATATATTTCAAGGTTATAAAGGCAAAGCATTAGAAGTTTTAAAAAAATACAATGTACAAGTTTGGGACGATGCCGATATAGAAACCACGCGCGGTCATTTTTCAGGGAAAATACTTCCCCGTGCCGAAAATACCGACAGTTTACATATCGTATTAAAGCTATCTACCGGATATAACATTGGCGTTCATGTATCTACAATTATCACTATGAGCAGCCGACGTTTAGCACAGCCTGTTTTTAAAATTCCCGAAAAAGAAATTCCTTATACCAAAGGCTTGCCTCGTATCAAACTATTAGGAACGGGCGGCACCATTGCATCGCGTTTGGATTATCGTACGGGTGCTGTCATTCCTGCTTTCAGCCCTTCCGAACTCTACGCATCCGTACCCGAATTGACCGAAATATGCAATATAGAAACCGAAGAGGTGCTTGCCGTTTTTTCAGAAAACATGTCTTCTAAACACTACATTATCTTGGCTAAAAAGATAGAAGAAGCGGTAAAAAGCGGCATAGACGGCATTGTCATTAGTCATGGCACCGACACTCTACAGCACACCGGTGCAGCCCTCACTTTTATGTGTCAAAATCTTCCTGTTCCCATTGTATTGGTAGGTTCACAACGTTCGTCCGACCGTCCCAGCTCCGATGCAGCCCTCAATTTAATGCACGCCGCTACCGCCGCCGCTCACGGCGACATTGCCGAAGTGCTGATATGCATGGCAGGCACCACTTCCGACGACTACGGCTTGCTACACAAAGCGACAAGAGCCCGTAAAATGCACTCCTCTTATCGCTCGGCATTTCGAAGCATAAACGATACACCCATGGCGAAAATTACACGCAACAACATAGAACTTATTAAAAAAGAATACAATAAAAAAGACAAAAATAGAACGATAAAAATCATTCCTACTTTTGATGACAGGGTAACAATGCTGTATTATTATCCCGGCATGAAACCCGATATATTAGAGGCTGTTATCGACAACGGCTACAAAGGCATTGTTTGGGTAGGTGCCGGATTAGGACATATCAACAAAGAAATGTATCCCGCTGTAGAAAAAGCACATACAGCCGGCATTCATCAATACATGACTTTGCAGACCATTTGGGGCTACGTCAATTTGTTTGTATACGATACCGGAAGAGACATTATGGCAAGAGGCATTATTCCTTGCGGTAATATGTTGCCCGAAGTAGCCTATATCAAATTAGGATGGGCTTTAGGACAAACAGATGATGCCGAAGAAGTGAAACGCATTATGCTTACGCCTATCAATGATGAAATTACACAACGTGAACCTTATAATGCTTATTTGGTGTACCAAGGCGGCATTGAAGAAGTAGAAGAATTTATACGCAAAGTCAGAAAATAGAAAAAGGTAGTATCAAAAAAATAACAACTATAATGATATTCAAAATTGATATGGGTGTTTAATAGTCTAAAAATGTGACAAATACCATTTTTCATTTATTTTCACAAAATTCATTTCTTCCTCTATGTCTCCTTTTGGACCATATTTGAATTTTACACTTGCCATATTGCCAATTATCGTAGTATTTCCAATAACTTTTCCATTTTGGAAATATTCGATAAATTCTTTTTGATCAGCAAGTGACTGTAATTCAATATTGCAAATTGATTTTGTGTCTCCATCATTGCCACCTGTTGGGTCGCAAAGTCCAGAAAGTTTTGAAAAATCCTTCGTTTTTGCAGCAGTAAAAATAGTCTGCATAATTTTTACAGGGTCATCAAGAATATCAGTTGCAACATCCTCTTTTTGTCTAACTTGTTCCTGTTTTTTAGCTTGTACTTCGGATTCCTTTTTAGAAAGTTCGAGTTCTTTTTTTGTTAATTCGAGTTCTTTTTCTAAAAGCTCTTTTTCTTTATCAATCGTTGTTTTTGTCGCATTGTTGTTACATGAGAATAGGAAAAATGAACCTATCAAAAATGCCGTAATAAGTGCAATCTTATTCATATCTATTTTGTTTTAAAATTTATATTTATATCAATATTTGTTAAAATTCCATCAAAACTTGTTACTATATAATTTACGAAACAAAGAAACAACTTTCGTAAATCATTTTCTATTATATTTTTTTTTGCAAAGGTATACTATTTTTTATTATTGTTCTGATAAAAAATAAAAATATTTTAGCTCAATTTCGACTTTGTTTAATGAACGGGACGCTTCGACTACTTCAATAAGCTCAGTAACAGAGCCTCAACGTCACGAATTTATTTTAAAATATCCTCTTCCGTAATAGGCATATAAGGACCGTCTTTTACCTCTAAAATAACGGAAGATTCGATGACTTCTACTGTGTGCCAGCAGTTGGCAGGAATATGTAAACCGTAATTATTTTCCGACAAAGCCAGCAAATAGGTTTCTTTTAATGTTTTATCTTCATTATAGACTTTCACTTTTATTTTTCCTTTCAACAACAGATAGGTTTCGGCAGTATGTCGGTGGCGGTGTATGGGTAAAACAGTTCCCGGTTCCAAAGCATTCAACAAGCGTTGTGCCTTAGCTTCTAAGCTGTCGTGTAAATTAAAATTCATGCGTAAACGCGGCGACGCTTTCGCTTCTGCTATTAAATTATTCAATCTGTCTTCATCAATAATAATCATATTTTTCATCTTTCTTGTTACATGAAAGGGCTTCTTCTATTTTCAAATTCACCCCTATAAACACCAAATAACCAAACAGTAATCCGACAACATTGAACAGCATATCGTAAAAATTAAAGCTACGATAAGGTAAGTAATATTGCACTAATTCTATAGCAACGGAACAAAAAATCCCTATTATCATCCAAAGCAGTTTTCCGTTTTTAAAAAACAAACAACGAAACAAAGTCCATGGTAAAAATAAAAACACATGTATCAGATAATCCATGCGAAAATCTCCGAAAAAATCTTCACTTATTTTTTCCGCCGTATCTATTGGAAGTATATTTAACAATACAATTGCCAGAAGATAAAAAGCAAAAATAAACAACATCCATTTTTTGATTGAGGTTTTACTCATTGACTTCATTTTTATTCAACTTTAATCTTTTATTTTCCCCATACTACTCTTTTTACATAATCGGTGTAAGAGAGGATAATACGTACTACTTTATCGCTCACATTGGGCATAGAATAATCGCTGACAAGACGAAGTTCAACAGTTGCCGCTTTTTCTTTTTTCCGATTTTTTTCGTCTGAGACGGTTCCTACTTTTTGCAATTCCAATTCCGCCAATGCCTGCAAAATGCGTTCTAAATTCAAGCCCACCATCATAACGGCAGCTTCTTCCATGGCTTCGGGACGCTCGTGAGCTTCGCGTATGTTGAGAGCTCGAAAATTTAAAATGGACGATTCTTCGCTAATGGTACCGCTATCGGACAAAACCGCTTTAGCATGTATTTGTAAATGATTGTAATCGATAAATCCGAGAGGTTTCAACAAACTTATTTTCTCATGGAATTTTACCTTCTTGCTCTCTATCATATTGCGTGTACGCGGATGACAAGAAACAACAATAGGATAATTGTATTTACTTGCTAAAGTGTTCAATATATTCACCCAATTAAAAAACAAGTGTTCGTTGTTGATGTTTTCTTCTCTGTGAGTGGACACCAAAAAATATTCTTCTTTTTTCAGTTTCAATTGTTGCAAAATCTTCGAATCCGTTATTTTTTCTTTATGACGGTTCAAGACTTCGTACATCGGACTGCCCGTTTTAATAATACGATCGGCAGGCAAGCCTTCCCGCAATAAATATTCTCGTGCTATATCGCTATAAGTAAGATTGATATCGCTAATGTGGTCTACTATTTTACGATTCGACTCTTCGGGTACTCGCTGGTCGAAACAGCGATTGCCCGCTTCCATATGAAAAATAGGAATGTGTCGTTTTTTAGCTGCTATTGCACACAAGCAAGAATTGGTATCGCCCAATACCAAAAAAGCATCGGGTTGTAGCTTTTCCAACAAAGGGTCAATAGCGACCAAAATATTTCCTGCCGTTACAGTGGCATTTTGCCCCGCCGCATTGAGAAAATAATCGGGCTTTTTTAATTCCAAATCTTTAAAGAAAATCTCATTTAACTCATAATCATAATTTTGTCCCGTATGCACCAATATATGCTCTATGGCAGGACTCATATTTAATTTTTGAATAACACATGATAAGCGAATAATCTCCGGACGTGTGCCTACTACGGTTACTACTTTTAATTTTTTCATACGTTCGTGTTTTTTAATTTAAGATTGCATAAAACTCATACACCTTACAATCATCTACTTGTGTATTAAAATTACTTAGACATATTCGTTTTATCATTCTATTTATTTTAATCAAATTTTTTCAAAATAAGTATCTCCGTCTTCTTTGTTATACCACTCGTTAATCCAAAACTGAGTGTACAATTCGTCCTTGCCGATATTGGTAATGTTGTGGGTATACCAAATGGGCATATCTACATAAGCCGGTCGGCTTCCTTCCAAATCAAAGCTAATCACTTCTTTAGTGCCGATACGGCGTAATTGTATGCGTGCCTTTCCTTTGATAACGGTAAAACGTTCTATTTTGCGTGTGTGAAAATGATTGCCGCGTGTAACACCCGGCAATGTCAACGAAAAAGACGTTTGTCCCCCTGTACCAAAACGTACGGTTTCGACAAAAAAACCTCGCTCATCCGCAAATTTTTCTAAGACTTTCGGATAAAACCGAGCATGCTCGATAAATGAATGAAAGGTATAGAAAAGATTCTTTTCATTGTCATTGTTGAGTGCGGGAATATAGCCCTTATCAATATAGGTCGTTTTAAATTTTTCCAATAAAGAAAGAATATCACTCACTTTGGCTTGCATATCGTGAGGAAGCAAAACATTTTCTGTTTTAAACAATTTATTTTCAGCGTATTTATCTATTTTATCAAGGATGATTTTCACCAAAGAACCCACATAAATCAAAGGCACTTCGCTGTCGGTCAATATTTGAGCTTGCTCGTTGTGTGTCAGTTTATAGCAGAACGTTGCCACAAAAGAATTGTAGTTGGGTCTTCCGAAAGGACCGTACACATTCGGAATAATCAATCCGCTAAATGCCGCCTGCTTACGTTCCGCCCATGCGTGTAAGAGTTTCCGCCCCTCGCGTTTACTGCTGCCATAGAGATTGTCTTTTTCTTCTTGTATGGAAGAAGAAAAAAGCAGGTAAGGACGTACATCCATCGCCTCCATTGCCTCTATCAATTGCTTGACCAAACGCAAATTGGTATCGTAAATCACTTGAGGGTCAGGATGGCGATTCATAGCTGCCAAATGCACCACTACATCGCACTGCTTGACAAAACGACACAATGCATCGAAATCATCGTAAAAAGCATCTTCAAAGGGAATGCGTTCATAGCGTTCGGGATAAAGTCCTAAAGTATTGTATAAATGGCTTCCCACAAAACCGATTTGCCCCGTAATCCCTACTCTTATTTTCGAATGCTCTTGCATAAAATTTATCTTTTTGTTTATCCTTGTATGTTTACTTTTTTCAATATAGTTATCATCTCGTCTACTGTCAATTGCTTAGTATTATGAGAATGATAATCTTCTATTTTCGACACTTCCTTCTGTCCTTTGATAAAGTATTTATCGTAATTCAAATCGCGTGTATCGCAAGGAATACGGTAATATTCGCCCATATCTTCGGCTCTTGCCATCTCCTCGCGTGTTACCAAGGTCTCGTACAATTTTTCGCCGTGGCGAGTACCGATAATTTGAATGTCTTTTTCTTTATCGAAAGGTGTTTTTTTATACAATTTTATAATCGCCTCTGCCAACACTTTTAAAGTAGCGGCGGGTGCTTTTTGTACAAATAAATCGCCATTGTGTGCATGCTGAAAAGCATAAAGCACCAAATCAACGGCATCGTCCAAACTCATCATATAGCGTGTCATATTGGGGTCGGTAATGGTAATGGCTTTGCCGGCACGCAACTGCTCTAACCACAAAGGTATGACCGAACCTCGACTGCCCATCACATTGCCGTAACGTGTGCAACTAATAACGGTAGAAGCATTATCGCCCAACTGACGCCCTTTGGCAATGGCAACCTTCTCCATCATCGCCTTCGAAATGCCCATAGCGTTAATGGGATAAGCCGCCTTGTCGGTACTGAGAACGACTACACTCTTAACGCCGTGTGCAATAGCCGAATCCAAAACGTTTTCCGTACCATACACATTGGTGCGTACTGCCTGCATAGGAAAAAACTCACAAGAAGGAACTTGCTTTAATGCTGCTGCATGAAAAACATAATCAACATCTTGCATAGCTACATCTATGGAACGACGATCGCGAACATCGCCTATATAGAATTTCACTTGGGGACTTTGTAAAGCATGACGCATATCGTCTTGCTTCTTTTCATCTCTCGAAAAAATGCGTATTTCTTTTATATCGGTACCTAAAAAACGTTTTAATACGGCATTGCCAAAAGAACCTGTCCCGCCCGTAATCAGAAGTATCTTATTTGAAAACATAATGTATGTGTGTTTTATCTATTGCAAATATTTTCTAAAATGCAAATGTACATAAAAAAACAGTAAAGGAAGATAGATATTTTGTTTTTTGTGAGAATAAATAAAATTAGAAATTAGAATTAATAATTACGAATGAACAATTAAAAATTACGAATTGACGCTTCGAGAGCCTCAGCGTCCCCTATAACCCCTCTAAATCTCCCCAAACCCCTCTCGATATAAAAAGGTAGAATTTAGAAATTAGAATTTAGAAGGGGTTGTTGCGTTTTGAAAAATTTGACACATTATTATACATTAATAATTAGTGGAAAATTTACGAACAGTTTTCTTTGCGTTCTTTGCGGTTAATCTTTGCGTCCTTTGCGGTTATAAAGTTAGAAATTAGAATTTAGAATTTAGAAGTGAATGTCGCGTGTCGCGTCCTGAAAAAAGTTGACACATGTTATACATATTTTTCTTTTCTTAAAAAATGCATTATCTTTTCACTCACTTCTTTGGGTTGGATAGCTTCGACGCAATCTTGGGTGGAACAGTCGGTTTTGCGGTGATTGGCAGCACTGACACAAGGCGAGCAGGCTAATTTCACATAAAAGGCTTCGGCATCGCCAAGAGGCAAATATAAATCAGGACTTTCAGGACCAAAAATAACAAAAATTTTCAAAGCCGTTACAGAAGCAAAATGAGCAGGTCCCGAATCGTTGGTGAGCATACACTGACTCAAACTACACAAGGCAACCATTTCTTGCAAAGAAAATAAACCGGCAGCATTCAAACAATGAGTCCCTCCTACTCCATCTACAAAAGACTGAACATAAGACTGCTCCGACTTACTCCCCGTAGCCACAATAAGTATATCTTGAAGATTTTCGATGAGTAAACGAGCCGTAGTAACAAAATGCTCTATTCGCCACTTGCGTTGAGGAAGCATATCGGAAGCATTGATATTGAAAATAATCAAACGTTTGCTTTCCCAAGATGATTGAAAGGCAGTTAAAGTCGTTTTTACTTTATCGTAAACGACAGGTGCATAATGAGCTTGCTGTAATTGTATGTCTTCTTTTCTTATCAAAACCTTAGCATAGGGTGTTGAGAAATCTTCCAATGCTTTGCGAACCAAAGCCATAAAATTCACGCTGATATGTACATGCGGATTGTAACGTACGGGATGATTAATGAGTTTGCCACGATAAAAACCTTCGTCGTAATGGGAATCGAAGCCTACCCTATGACGACAGCCGCTGAACACACATAACAAAGAGGTAAAACGCGAGTAAAGCTCCAAATCAATAACGGTGGTGAGTTTGTTTTTACGACACCAAGCCATAAAACGTACAACATCCCATGTCAGCACCCACATATTCTTGCTGCGTATAGTAAAACACCGAGTGGCAGGAACGGTTTGAAGTATGTCTAAACTTTCGGCATTTTGCTGAAAAATAAGAAAATACAATTCCGAAGATGATTTCTCTTGTAAATAACGCATGGCAGGATCGGCTAAGACAGCACTGCCCATTTCAGAGAGTTCGATAAAAAGAGTACGTTCCAAGTTGATTTTTTTACGAGGACGAAAAATAGAAAAAATCCTCATAAATATACTCGTTAAAAAGCATAAAGGAATGCCAACGTACTTATCTATTAAACGCATTGTTTCTATCTGCATCGAAAAGAGAATTTTATTATTATTTTAAACTAACGGAAAAAGGAAACATTTATTTTGAATTTAGTGCTTCGATTTCGCTCAGCAACCGAAGTGCAGCGTCCCCTATAACCCCACCCGAACAAGAGAGTAACAGCTGACTGCTTTCTCGGCTTGGAACTTTATTGGTAATTGACAACGGATTTCACTTTCCGAAATTCATATTCTTTCTTCTTCCAAAACCGTATTTCTTTTTCATACAAAGCAGCGGCGGG
>JAAYQB010000045.1 GCA_012519525.1 Bacteroidales bacterium
GACACATCGGGTACTAACACATGATTGTTTTTTCCCATATTGATAGATACTTTTGCATACATGCCCGGTCGTATTTTCTCGTCCGTATTCGGAATGGTAATTTCTACAGGAAAAGTATGACTACGAGGGTCAATCGTGGGATAAACAAGGCTTACTTTTCCTGTAAATTCTTCGTTATCATAAACTTCTATTTTTACTTTTGCTTCCATTCCTTCCTTGATTTTAGTATATTGCATTTCGGAAACATTGATGCGTAATTTTACCGGTCTTATTTGTTGTACTTGTAAAATAGGATTGCCCGCATACAAATCTCCGCTATCATAGTTGCGTAAACTTACCACTCCCGATATAGGACTAATTAGCTGTGTGTTATCTTTTAAGTTTTGATAAGCTGTTCGAGCAACATCCAAAGCAGTTTGTTGAGCTTCCCAATCGGATTTGGAAACACCCCCTACTTTATACAACTCATTAATGCGTTTAAAAGTAGTTTCTAAATTATCCAACTTCGATTTGGCTTGCGTAAGTGAATTGGCATCCATTTGTACCAACAGCTGACCTTTACTTACACGACTTCCGACTTCTACATAAATTTTATCAATTCTTCCCGGTATCGTCGGTGCAATGTTATTGACCGCTTCGGCTTGAACGATAGCCGTATAATCGTACAACATATCTATCTCTTTTTGAAATACTTGTTCTACTTTAATTTTTACTTTTTTATCTTCTTCTTGATTATCAGCATTTTTATTAGAATTACACGCATTCAACAACACTCCTATAAGGATAGCTACTGTTAATAAACCGACTGCTCTTTTCATACAATGTATTTTAAAATGTTCTTATTTATATTCTTTTCCTATTATTTTATCTAATTCGGCATAAGCCGTTAAATAACTATATATTGATTGATTATATGCTAATTTAGCACTTACCAATGCCATTTCTGCCGATTGTAAATCCAACCATGTTCCCATACCTATTTCGTATTGTTTTAGGCTGATATTGTAGGTAGTTTCGGCTTGCAACATCGTTTCTTTATTGGAAGCGAGCTGCTCCATTGCATTGGCGATGTTTATACCGGCATTGTTAAGACTGATTTTCAAATTACGCTCTAAAGCTAAACGCTGGTCTTTGATGTTTTCAATCGCTAAATTGCTCGTTTTGATTTTATAAGCAGTTCCTGCCCACGATATAATAGGCACCGTTAGGGTCAAACCAATCATTGAATAAGGATGCCACTTATAATCGGCAAATTTAAAATCGTTATTCATTGTCATATATTGGTAGTTTCCACTCAAATTTAAAGAAGGACAAGCGGAAGAAATAATAATGTCTTTGCTCTTTTTCAATTGTTTTTCACTTAAAGCTATTTGCAATAGTTGCGAGTTGTTCGACAAGTCGATTGAATCGGCAGCAAGCAATTTATCCACAGCAATAGCATTTTCATAATCAGATAGTTCTCCTGTAAATTTAACCGCTTCATTGACTTCTAAACCTATCATTACTTTGAGCATCATAGTAGCCAATTCCATATTGCTTTTTGCCGACAACAATTGAGGTTTTTGATTTTTCAATTGCACTTCGGCTCTTAGTTTTTCAAATTCCGATGCCATTCCCACCTTGTACTTATTCAATACGGTTTCATAGGTCAACGCTACATTGTCATAATTTTTCAATAAGACATTATACATTTCTTTTGCCAACAGCATACCATAATAGGCTTTTTTCACTTCGGCTACCAAAGATAATTTCGAAGCTCGTGCCGATTCAAAAGCAGCTTCAATCGAAAGTTGAGATAACTGAATGCTATTCCATAATGCTGAATTGATTATAGGCATAGAAAAAACTAATCCTGCGTTGTAATTATTATCCGTTCCTACTTCTATTTCCATAGCTTTTCCCATAAAATCCATGGTCATTACTTGCTTTTTCAACGTACGGTTATAACTTGCCGACAAAGCAGCATTGGGAACTAAAGCGGTTATTTGTTCTGCTTTGGTGTACTTCTTGGTTTGGATATCACGATTGGCAATTCTGACGGTAGGACTTTCGTTTAACGCTATTTCTATGGCTTTGTTTAAATCGACAACAATGCTATCTGTTGATGATTGTTGAGCAAATCCTAAAAAAGACTGCAAGCATACAATCATTGCTAACATACTAACTCTTTGACTCTTAAATATACATTTCATTATTTGACGACTATTCATGCTGTTTTTCTTTAAATGCTATACAACGTTCGATAAGTTGATTAAATATAAGGATTCCTTCTTGCGTTAACATACCCCGCATAAAAGGCACCATAATGCTACTGAATATTTCTTTCATGGTATAATTTTCACTAATTCCATGACTTTCATTTGTAATAAGTGATGTGATTTTAGGAAAGAA
>JAAYQB010000046.1 GCA_012519525.1 Bacteroidales bacterium
ATAATTTTTTATTTCCATTTTATTTTAATCTATTATCTTATAGTAATGTTTTCTATCTTAATGATTATCTTAAAAATAGTTTAAATAATTAATTATAATGCAGAATGTCAAATAAATATAAAGTTTCTATCTTAAATTCTATCTTAAATTCTATCTTAATTTTTATCTTGATTTATCTTATTTGATGTAAGAACCCATTCTGGTTTGATTGTTGATTTACTTTGATTATAAATCGTTTTATCCTTTTTAGACATGTCGTAGAGTAGATTTCTGATTTTATTTCTTTTCTGTGAATTGTTAAGTACGTTTGATAATTTATCCATCAATAAATTATCAATATCTTCACGACTTGCTTTTTTATATTGTTTAATAAATACTATAATTAAATTTTTATAATATTCTTTATCAAATGCTTTGTTTTTAATATAAGATGCTTTATCATTGGCAATTTCTGCAACAGATGCAGCAATAAAATAATTGGGTTTTCTTCCTTCAATTAGTTTTTCTTTTTTTAACGTATTGATAGCAAATTGTGTTAAAGTTTGTTTTTTCTGAATTTTATCTAATAAAATCACTAATTCTAAAGGCATATCCTTTCTTTCCATTAGAATTTTAGTGTAATCTTCATTAATAACATGACCATATATTTGAAGTATAACTTTGTTTTTTTCCGATAATAAATAATCGGGCAAAGGGAAAAATCTTTTTTGTTGAGATACATACATGGTGTGAATACCATAACCTAATCTATCAATCATGCCAAGATTAACCATAGCATTTGCCAACCAAAAATTCCTATAACGTTCGGGTGTTTTATTTCCTGATGTATAATCATCGGGATTTCCTTCAAAAAAAGAACCCGCATTGGAAAAGATAAGTTTGTCGATTTTTTCAGTAACAATTATCCTAGAGTGTAAAGAATAATCTTGATGAGCAATACAATTATGTAAAGCTTCTAATATAGAGCGTGTATCGTATTTGTTTACCGTAGTTGACAAAAGTTCGTTTTTTGGGAAAAACTTATATTTTACATTTCTAATTTGATTAAGTACTTTAGTTGTATTTAATAAAAAGGGTGTGCTAAAATGTTCGTATGCTGATTCTTCGGTTTCTAATTTCCATGTAATTTCCGAAATGGCGGGAAGTAAAAAATGTGATGATTCTTCTTTTCCCAAAAGAAGTATGGAAGTATTAGTGATTTTTCCTTTAATATTAATCTTTGCTTTATCTAAAAAAGTTATATCATCCCAAGTATCTATTTGATTATAAAAATTGTTTTTAGTATTTCTTTCTTTGAATTTAAGTCTTGCCACTTTTAATGCTTCTTGATCTAAATCTTTAATGCTGGCTTTTTCTATTATTTTAGCACTCCAATCTTCTTGCGAATTGTAAATAATGCGAATATAGTCTGGGTAATTCATTAAATCAGTTTTATTGCTTCCTATTCTGATATAGGCTTTTTTTTGAAAATGTGTAGGCTCTGATTTTGCGGATGGAATTCTAAGTAATACTATTGGTTGATTATGATAGGTAAATTCAAAAATCTCAAAATTTATTTTTGGACGTAATAAAGTTCTTAACCATAATTCTAAGTTTTGATTTCCTTGTTTGGCATCTATAAAACTAAAATTAGTTCCCATGATGTCATGTGAACTGTCGTTGATACCCCACACTAAATATCCGAAGGGTTTATTGGCAATAGTTGCACCATTGCTTAATGCCGATATGTATTCGCCGATTTGTTCGTTAGAAATACTTCCTTTATTCAGTTTAAACTCTACCCATTCCGTTTCGGAGGGCAGGGCAACTAATTTTTCCAATAAATCGTTTAATTGTTCTTTATTCATATTTTCTAATAAATATATTTTTTACAAAAATATATAATTTTTTATTATAGTAGCCCAATCATAGCATTTTTATATTATAGATGTAGGAATTGAACGATTACATAGGAAAGCGGTTTCCTGTAGGTCTAATAATGTCTCATTTCCTAATAGTTGTTCTATCTTTATTTTCAATGTCTTTTATTATTATTTTCATTGCTATCAACATAGACAGCATGATTATCTTTATTTTTGTATCTCGCCAATTTGGCGAAATTATGGCGAGGTAAAGCAATCGATTCTGTTTGGATTAAAGTATCTCGCCAATTTGGCGAATAGTTGGCGAAATACTTACTCATTAATAACATAGGTTGTACTTGGTCCTGCACCCTGTTTCCTGATCAGATTTAAATCAGTAAATTTCTTTAATAATCGTTCTGCTGTTCTATTAGTCAAACCAGCCTGTTTTGCAAATTCAACTTTTGAAATAGGCTTATGATTCCTAAAAATATCAAAAAATGATAATTCGTCCTTGTTCAATGAGCCAATTGACTTATTGTCAATAATGCCTCTAACTGCTTCGGTTGTTCTTGGAAAATTAACGACCGTATTAATACCATCATATTTAAAAATTGGCAGTGGCAGTTTATGATTTTCACGCATTAACCTAAACGTATCCATTCCGACAGCAGATTCTTCCATGTATCCCATTTCATTAAAAATGAAAGCTATTTTCTTGTTGCGACTGTATGATGTCGCTGAAAAATTATTCAATGCTTCAATGGTTATTGGCGGTACTGGTTCCCCCGGACTTTTAACCAAAATTCTATCAGGAAATACTTCAAGTTGTATTTTTGCTCCGTCTACAGCATAATTGCGGTGTGCTAAAGCATTAATTACCGCTTCTCTGATGACTTCTATCGGGAAAGACGGTACCTGCTGAGCTTTAAATTTAGATCTGTCAATGCTGGCTGGTAGTACTTTTTTGAGCCATTCCTCAATTTGATCGGGAATAAGCACTAATGCATCATTAAAAGTCTCTGCACCGGTTTTACCATCAGCATAGTGAACTTTAGCTTTTACTGCAGCTTGCGGAAACTTGTTTCTTGGTGATTTCCCAAATAGTAGAATCGCATTTCCAGTGGGTAAATAGGATTTAGTACCTTCGTTATATTCCAATAAGTCCATTTCTTTGAGTTCCTGAAGAAATTCATCGGATTTTGGCTCAAATTTTCTTCCCGATTCAGAAATAAATTTTTGTAAAGCTTCGTCTGAAAGACTATCTATGTTTGTAGCTTCGGCTCTTTCATTCAAATGATCCTGTGGTTTTTGTTTCTTAGCTTTTTCTTCATCATTCTTCATATTTGCCCAAGTCATAAATTCTTTATTTATATCTTCAATTTCTTTGTGAAATTCGGGCAGGAACTGACGTACATTAACATTATTTTCAATTAAGTAGTCAATACCACCATGGTCAACTTTTGGGTTTTTATCCTGAATACCAAACCAAACATCAGAAATCCTCGCGTTTACAATACGTTCGGCACAACTTAACTTGGGTGCATTACGGGCACCCGGTGCACATGGTTCAAGAGTAGCAAATAGCCAACAACCCGTTAAATCCTTTTGTCTATGTTTTTTATCAAGAAGCGTATATTCAGCATGGTCTCCTTCTCTGAATTCTCCTCGATAAGCTGTTTCAACTGTGCCATCCGGAAAAATCAAAACCGCGCCAACATAAGGACTTGGGTCTTTTTTCTTACGTTCGGGGATAGATTTTTTCATTACCTCAACAGCAAGTTTCATATATACTTTCGGGTCTTTTCGCTTATCTTCAGAATTTTCTTCTTTTGCCATAGTTCTTGTTTTATTCATAACTTTTTATTAATTTATTTATTTTTCATTTTTGTCCACATCGTTAGTCTCTCTGATAACTTCATAACATTATTGAAATTTTTTACAAAAGTAGTAATTTATTTTGAATTTACACCTTTATAGAATTGGATTTTTTAATTGAAACCAATAAAGAACGATTGATTTTAGGATAATTTTCTTGTCTGATTTTTTGGCTCTTGTTGGACTAAAATACAATTCAATTTGGTATAAAATTAATATTGGCTGTTCGTTTCATAATAGTTTTTTACATCGTTTAGATAATTCAGTATTGGTTGCCGAAACATGCTATCCTTTAAGTTGTTTTTTAATAATTCATTATAAGCATTGATGAAAAGTATTTCGTTGTCTTCAAGGTAGTAAGTTAGTATTTGAGCTTTACTGATTTTTGATTTTTCATAATTACCTACTAATGTCTTAGTTTTCTCGTCCCATGTGTATTGAACAATTGTTGAATCGTTAATAAATTTTGGACTTTCTTCTGAATCTGAAAATGTTTGATAATAAACCATTTTCAAAGTCAAAGGATTTGTTTTTTGAATTGTAGATTCAAACCATAAAACACGAATACCCCAAGGAAATTGTAGATTGGCATTTTCAAGTTCATTCAATATTGGAATAAGTTGGTTATCATAGTATTTATAGAAATAAAAGTTAAACCACCAAATTCCAGAACCACTTCCATAGTTTTCTTTATAATAAACAACGGTTCTTCCATCAGTATCTTTGTAATGCTCTAATTCAAGTCCATAACGATGATAGATGTTATGCTTGGCTATAATCTTATTGCCGGAAAAGAAATACATTTTACAACTTCCACCTGCATCGGCATAGCCCGGACAAACAGCAAATTCTTTGAAGTCATTTTTATTTTCGTCAAATGATAAAAAGGTTAATGGAACAACTCCCTTTTCTATGAACCTCTCGTCAATATATATATTACCAAAAATAGCTTTTATAGTCTTAACGTCAAGTTGCTCTGCATAGCAGCCCCGTTTAAATTTTTCAAAGTCTGAATCTTTTACTAAAATATCAAGCTGTTGTTGATTCTAAAAAATGGAATCGGTCATAAAAGAGGCTTTATCCATTAAAGGTTTTAAAGGTAATTTTCCGATGCTATCTAAAAACATTTCAAGTTGTTGCTCTGTGTATTGAATTGATTTTTTATTTTCATTTGTTGAATCTTTCAAGACTTGTAGAGAATCTAAATTATTTTTTTGACTAGTTGAATTAAAACTAATCAAGGTCAAAAAGCTCAGTATATAAATAAAATTCTTCATCGTTTTATTTTTTTAGCTTCAAAGTTTTCTTTAAGTTCTGTTACAGAATAGTCTTTGTCAAAACCACCAAAAGCGGCAGCAATCATAATGAAAAAAGCTGTATAAATTGTATAAATTCCAATTCCGCATAAAACTAATAATATTTTTAGAATAGGCTTCATTTAAAGTTTTATTAATGTTGTTATTAATGTTAAAATTTGTTTAGTAACTTTTAATGATTGAAATTTTTTACAAAAGTAGTAATTTATTTTGAATTTACACCTTTATACAATAGGATTTTTTTAATAATAATTACATTTCTGATTTTTTAATTGACACCAATAAAGAGCGATTGATGAAAATAGAAAAAACATTAATGTTTTACATCAAAAAAGTAAGTAAAATACGATATTTTTTTGTATCTTTGCGTTTCTTGAAAAGGAATATAAAAATAATTATTTATAACTTAAAATTTGAATAAAAATGAGTAAAGTAAAGTATGTTTATACTTTTGGAGGAAAAACTGCCGAAGGAAAAGCCGATATGAGAAATTTATTAGGTGGTAAAGGTGCTAACTTAGCGGAGATGTGCCTTTTAGGTTTACCTGTTCCCGCCGGGCTAACCATTACTACCGAAACCTGTACTGCTTATTATGCCAACAATTGTCAATTACCCAAAGGCTTAATGGACGAAGTATGGGAAGGAATGAAAAGCGTAGAAAAAAACATGGGATTAAAATACAACGACCCTGAAAATCCTTTATTGATATCTTGTCGTTCGGGCGCACGTAGTTCAATGCCCGGAATGATGGATACCGTATTGAATATAGGTTTGAGTTCTAAAACGATTCCCGGATTGATAAAGAAAACCAATAATCCACGTTTCGTTTACGATTCTTATCGTCGTTTAATTATGATGTATGCCGATGTGGTAATGGAAAAATCGGAAGACATTGAACCGAAAGACGGAAAAGGCATTCGTAGAATATTGGACGATATGTTGGATGAGTTTAAACACGGTAAAAATTATACATCCGACACCGATTTGACGGCAGAAGATTTATTGAATTTATCCAATGCTTTTAAAATCAAAGTAAAAGAAGTTTTGGGAACCGAATTTCCCGATGATGCAAAAGCTCAATTGGAAGGCGGTATCAAAGCTGTTTTCAAAAGCTGGAACGGCAAGAAAGCTATCGCTTATCGTCGCATTGAAGGTATTCCCGATGATTGGGGGACAGCGGTCAATGTACAAGCGATGGTTTTTGGAAATATGGGAAGTCATTCGGCTACAGGTGTTGCCTTTACGCGTAATCCCGCTACCGGAGAAAATCAGTTTTACGGCGAATGGCTTGTTAATGCTCAAGGCGAAGACGTTGTTGCGGGCATACGCACACCCAATCCTTTGAATGACGATACTAAAAACGAACAAAATAAGCATTTGCCTTCTATGCAAGAGCTGATGCCTACTACTTATAAAGAACTCTGTGAGATACGTACTATCTTGGAGAAAAACTTTAGAGATATGCTTGATATTGAGTTTACTATACAAGAAGATAAATTGTATATGTTGCAATGTCGTGTAGGAAAACGTACGGGAGTGGCTGCTTTAAATACTGCTTTGGATATGTTGCACGAGAAGATGATTTCTGAAAAAGAAGTTATCATGCGTTTAACCCCCGTACAGTTAGATGAGTTGTTGCATCCTATTTTAGACCAAGCAGACGAGGCAAAACATTCGGTCATAGCCAAAGGTTTACCGGCAGGTCCCGGAGGTGCCATAGGAGTGATAGCTTTAACGAGTGAAAAAGCAATGCAATACCGAAAACAAAACGTCAAATGTATATTGGTACGTGAAGAAACCAATCCCGAAGATGTAGAAGGTATGCGAGCTGCTGAAGGAATTCTAACGGCACGCGGCGGTATGACTTCGCACGCTGCTTTGGTAGCACGCGGATGGGGAAAATGCTGTATTGTAGGTTGCGATGCTGTTAAAATAGACCTTACTAAAAATCAAATAACCATTGGTGATAAGACCTATAAAGAAGGTAATATCTTGAGTTTAAATGGTACTAGAGGCTGGGTGTATGATGTTGAAATAAAAATGATAGATGCAACTGAAAACCCACGATTCCAAGAGTTTATGAAAATTGTAGATAAACATCGTAAAATGGGCGTACGCACCAATGCCGATACACCCGAAGATGCACAAAATGCGATTAATTTTGGTGCCGAAGGAATAGGGCTTTTCCGTATCGAACATATGTTTTACGGGAAGAATAGCGAACAACCGTTAAGAAAGTTACGCAATGTTATCTTAGCCGATAACACCAAAGAACGCGTTGCTGCTTTGAGCGAATTGGAGCCTTATATTCGTGAAACAGCTAAAGGCACCTTAAAAGTAATGAACGGTAAACCGCTTACATTCCGTTTAATAGATCCGCCTTTGCATGAGTTTGTTCCTCAAACCGAAGATAAACAACGTGAATTGGCAAAAGAAAAAGGAATGTCGTTTGATGAGTTGAAAAAATGCATTGATGCATTGCACGAAGTCAATCCGATGATGGGATTACGTGGCGTACGTTTAGGAATTGTATATCCCGAAATTAGCGAAA
Source organism: Bacteroidales bacterium (assembly GCA_012519525.1). Lineage (GTDB taxonomy): Bacteria > Bacteroidota > Bacteroidia > Bacteroidales > WCHB1-69 > UBA5266. Next base: position 7,587 of record JAAYQB010000046.1, read on the forward strand.
TTCAATTCCGTGCTTTATTCCAAGCAACTGCCGAATTGATGAAAGAAGGATTTAATCCTCAATTGGAAATTATGGTTCCTTTGACGATTGATGTTACAGAATTGGAATTCCAAAAGAAAATAGCCGATAAAGTGTTAGCCGAAATAGAAAGTAAGTTTGCAGTTAAAATCAAGTATTTATATGGCACTATGATAGAAATTCCTCGTGCTACCTTGCTGGCAGACGAAATAGCTAAAGTTGTCGATTTCTTCTCTTTCGGTACCAACGACTTAACCCAAATGACCTACGGATTCTCTCGTGATGATGTCAATACGATTATCAGTACCTATATAGATGAGAAAATTATGCCTTCAGATCCGTTTAATACATTGGATACAAGTGGAGTAGGGCAGTTGGTGGAAATTGGAACACAACGTGGTCGTAAAACGAAAGCCAAACTAAAAGTAGGTGTATGTGGCGAACATGGCGGTGATCCTGCATCGGTTAAGTTTTTCTATAAAACAGGATTTGACTATGTGTCTTGCTCGCCTTTCCGCGTGCCTATTGCTCGTTTGGCAGCAGCACAAGCAGCTATCGAAAATGGAAAATAAAACATTGCTGTCCGATAAAACTATATAAATGTAAAAATGTATATATTAACTACTGATTATCAGTGGTTGATATGTTTTTTTAGATTTTCCAAGCCCCCTCAATCAAAAAGTGTTAGTTGAGGTGG
>JAAYQB010000047.1 GCA_012519525.1 Bacteroidales bacterium
TAAATAATAATGATAATGCAACTTATTAATCAATAACATAAATCACCAAAAAAAACAGATATGAAATCATTAAAAACATTTTTACTACTAACACTTATCTTTTTATCGGGAATAACACTATGGGGACAAAAAACGATAGTGTGCGATTTACAAGTTGAAATATTGCCGTACTATCCTATAAAAGACGCTACAATAAAGTCTATGTACAGTAATATTTGTAAAATAACTCAATCATTCCAAATTCGGTCCGAAAAAAAAGACACCCTGTATTTTGTAATTGATAATCCTTCACAGTTTTCTTTTTTCAATGCTTTTTACTTTCAAAAATTATACATCAAAGAAAGAAACACAAATGATACAATCCCGCATATTTTTGCTTCCGACACATTAAAAGTTATTCTGCCGAAAAAAGATTGTAATATTGAAATACATTATTATTATCAACCTGATTATTTTATGTTCGGGAATGAATATGTAGCATGTTTGTTTTGTCCGTATCAACAATCGTGGTTTTCTTGGTATTTTTCCCTTCCGAATATGAAAATAAACGATGTAATTATCAGTGTTCACGAACAAATTTACTTTTTTGGCAATTTAATGCGGAAAAAAACAGATAAGGGAAAAATATATCTATCTACCGAATCAATTCCGGAAAATGGAATTTCATTTTTTTGGATAGAAAAACCCTATTACGAACACATTAAAACAAGTATTCGTAACCAACAATACAATTTATATTTACTTAAAGGTTTTACTTTTACTGACGATTCTGCATCATGCTATACCTTAATGCCACCTTTGCAAAAAGTTGATAGTAATGTAATAAATACATATATTTCGGATTTGAATAAAGCCGTAGAAGGTTTAGTGAAAATATTTCAAAAAAATGTAAGTTTTGATATTGTTGAAGCCTTGCTTGATATTTCTCAAGGAGAAGATAGAGTTAGATGGGGGAGTGCCTTTCCTTTATCTGATAGTAATGTATTTATATTTATGGACACTTCTTTTTGGTCAGGGCATAATTGCTTACATGAAATAGTTCATGCTTATAACGATATTCTTCCTGCTAAAAGTGATTCTTCGTATTATTTTTTTCATGAATCCATGACGGAATATCTTTCTATCTATTTTAAATATAATCGGCAAAAGAGAGATTCTGTTTATGAAGCAAAAATTCTTAAGTATATCAATTTAAAACAAGATTATATCAGTATTTTTGAAATTAATAAAAGCGAAGTATCTTTAGATTTCGGAGGAACTTATGGAGTTACCTATTTAAAAACACCTTATGTAATAAATAGTTTTGCCAAAAGAATCGGAGAAGATAAATTTATTGAAATATTGTCTCTTTTTTATAAACAGATACGTAAGACAAAAACAGTGAATTTCTTAGAGTTTGAGAAGATTTTTAAATCGAATGGGGTGTCGGATGAAGATTGGGCTTGGTTGGTGAAAAATCTTTAATTGTCGGAATCATCAGGTAATCTTCAGTGTTTTTATTCGTTAGCAATACAACTTTATATATCATCTACAACTCAAAATATCAACTAATTAGTCGACCCTTAAAAACATTTTAATTTATTGAATATCATTAAAATAATTTGTAAAATATATTGAAGATATTGCAATTATTTGTATCTTTGCAACAAAAATCTTGTATATTTTTGTATGA
>JAAYQB010000048.1 GCA_012519525.1 Bacteroidales bacterium
AAAACATAGTTTAAAGCATACTTCTTTTCTATATTATCTACCCAACATACTACGGCTTCATAAGTTCCGTCTTTTGCTTTATAAATATAGCACTGCGATTTTTCATCCGTATAAGGGTCAACGGTATAATAATATCCTATAATGTCGTCGGCTTTATTTTGTGCCAATCCTGTAATAGCTTTAAACAAAATCAATACAATCAATAACTTTCTCATTGTCTATATTTATATTATTCAGTTAAGTAATGTTGCAAACGCAATCTTATAGGCTTTATTGTGAGAGAAAGAAAAAGTAAGAAAAATGTAAACATTATTGAAAAACTACTTGTTTGTAAACTATAAACTTCGTTTTAATTACTTTTTTTCAAAGTAAAACTAAAGGTAGAACCTACACCCGGCGTGCTTCTTACATAGATGCTCTGCTTGTGTGCTTCTATAATGTGTTTGACGATGGCTAAGCCTAAGCCGGAACCGCCCATTTCGCGTGACCTGTCTTTCGAGATACGGTAAAAACGCTCAAACAAACGTGGAAGATGTCGGCTTTCTATTCCTATTCCATTGTCCGTTATCTCTATCAAATAGTTTTGGTCCATATCGAAGAAAGTTATTTTTATCTTTTTTTCCTCTTTGTCGTTGTATTTTATAGCATTGGTTATCAAGTTTAAAAATACATTTTGTATGGATTCTCTATCGGCATAAACCATGTAAGAACGTTCAACATTGGCATTGACTTCATAGCGAACATTATGCTGTTTCGATAGCATTTCGAGCATATCTAAACTATCTTGTAAGAGTTTTTTTAAATCTATTTTCTCTATATTTAATTTGAAATCTTTGTATTCTAACTTTGTAATGGTGTCCAAATCGTTCACTATTGCAATAATTCTATCAATATTTTTCGATGCTTTGTATAAATACTGATAGTTTATTTTTTCGTCATATAATCCACCGTCTAAGAGTGTTAACACATATCCTTGAATGGAAGTGAGAGGTGTTTTCAGTTCGTGAGAAACACTTCCCAAAAAATCTTTTCTAAACGCTTCCATTTCACGCAAATGCTTCATTTCTATGTCTTTTTTCGTTACGTAGGATATCGCTTCTTGCTCTGCCATTTCAATAGACCTGTATTTTTTTCTCCACTCTTTTTTGGTGTCTTTCGACATTTTATAATCCAAAATAATTTTATAAATCAATTTTATTTTATGATAAATAAAAGTATCAATCCAATAATAAGTCGTTAAGAATGAAATAATTAATGTTGATAAGATAGCGATTACAACTACCGTTAATAACGATAGTTGTAATGCGTTACCTATATAAAAAACCAGCGTTAAAATCACAGCAATTCCAACGGCATTAATTGCTGATATAAATTTGGGATTCAGATTTTTAGTCTTTTTATATCTGGTCTTTATTTTCACATTTTTTATTGTAAAGGGTGATTTTCGGCAAAGATTTTCAATCGTCTTTCCAACTCGGGAAATTCTTCTTTTTGAATCAACGATACGCAAGCTCTCAATCCTTCTAATCGCTGACTGCCTGTAATGGCAAGCGAAATAGCACTGATACCATAATACAATAATTCGGCAAGTAGCTCTTCGCCACTAAATCCGGGATAGCTTATTGTAAAATAAAATCCGTCGGACAGAGGTTGGTCTTCGTCTTTGTCGTACACGATTTTAAAACCGTTATCGGTAAACATTTTTTTCATCGCATTGGCTTTATCTCTGTATTCGACCATGCCTTCGACTAAATTATAATCTCCATCGTTACAAGCTTTCAGTATGGCTGCCATTGCATATTGTGCCGAATGAGAAGTCCCTGAACTCAAAGCATAAACAGCTCCGTAAACCATAGCATGTCCTAAATTATCCGTACCGAAATACTGTTTTAAGTTGGGATATTGTCCTTTGAAAAGTTTTTCGGAAATGACCATCACGCCCAAGCGTTCGCCCGCATAACTGAATGCTTTAGAACTTGAAATAAAAAGTACATAATTATCGGTGTATTTTGCCGCCGTTACCTGATAAGGTGGTTTGCCGGGTGTAGATATGTCTTTGCGGAAATCCATACCAAAATAAGCAAGGTCTTCTATTACAATCACATCGTATTTATTGGCTAAGTCTCCGATGATTTTTAATTCTTTCTCAGTAAAACAAATCCACGACGGATTGTTAGGATTGGAATAAATAATAGAATGAATGTTGCCTTTGCTCAAATAGCTTTCCAATTTATCTTTTAATTTTTCTCCTCTAAAATCATAAACATCAAAAGTTTCGAATTTTGCTCCCAAAATACGATGTTGTTGTTTTTGAACGGGAAATCCCGGGTCAATAAACAAAGTCGTATCTCTCTCTTTGTGCAAATGTTGAAATGTTAAGAAAGTGGCAAAGCCGGCTTGCATCGAACCGACAGTAGGAATACAAGAAGCAGGCTGAACATCAATATCCATAAAATTTTTACAGAAACGTGCCATCTCATACTTCAGAGATGGAATTCCGTCTATATCAGGATATATTGCTGATACTCCATTATCTAAAGCCTCTTTTTGAGCATCTAAACCTATTTGTACGGAAGGTAAACCCGGTATACCCATCTCCATGCGTATAAATTTCTTACCCGATGCTTCTTCAATTTCATTTATTAATCGCTTAACTTCGCGTATAGAAGCTTTTCCAATGCTTGGTAAATTACTTTTTTTAACTACTTTTTGTACAATGTCGTACGGTATTGGTGTGTCCTTCATATTTTTTATATTTTAATGTTTTTTATTTTTTTATAAATGTCGAAATTATTTGATAAGATTGTTTTATTGACTGTTCTAAATCGTCATTAACAATTACTTGGTCGAAATGATTAATAAAACTTAATTCATAGTTTGCTTTTTCTAAACGTTTGCGTAAGGATTCTTCGGTTTCGGTGCCTCTTTTTAGTAAACGATTTCTTAGTTCTTCTATCGAAGGCGGTTTGATAAACACTGCCAAAGCTTTTTCTTTAAAATTTCGTTTGAGGTTTAAACCGCCTAAAACATCCACATCGAATACTATGTTTTTTTTCAATGCAAACAAGCGGTCTATCTCCGAATATAAAGTCCCATAATATTGATTTTCATAAACTTCTTCCCATTCTAAGAATAAATTATCTTCAATACCTTTTTTGAATTGAGCAGGACTGTAAAAATAATAATCTTTACCTTCCACCTCATCTTTACGCTGTTTTCTACTTGTTGCAGAGATAGAAAATGCCAAATGCAAATCCATATTGATTAATTCTTTCAATATGGTCGTTTTGCCCGAACCCGAAGGTGCTGAAAAAATAATGATTTTTTCGTTCATTATAAACATTTATTTTGATAATGCAAAAATATAAAATAAAGTATCATGAATTTTAAATTCTGTTTTTTTATTTTGTATCTTTGCAAAATATTTTATGTTTGAAAAAAAAAGAAAGATGAAAAAAATATTAATAACAGGCGGAGCCGGTTTTATAGGTTCACATTTAGTTCATTTAATGGTCAGAAAATATCCTAATTATCATATCTATAATTTAGATAAATTAACTTATGCCGGCAATCTTGAAAACTTAAAAGATATTGAAAAAGAAAGTAATTACACTTTTATAAAAGGTGATATCGTTGATGAAAATTTTATAAACGAGCTGTTTGCCGAACATAATTTTGATGGGCTTATCCATTTGGCTGCCGAATCGCATGTGGATAGGTCGATACATTCGCCTTTAGAATTTATTTACACCAACATTGTAGGCACCGTCAACTTATTAAATGCGGCACGCAACACATGGAAAGAGGACATGGGAAACAAAAGATTTTACCATGTTTCAACCGACGAAGTCTATGGTTCTCTGGGTGAAACAGGTGCATTTGTCGAAACTACGCCCTACGACCCTCACAGTCCTTATTCGGCTTCAAAAGCAAGTTCCGACCACCTTGTCAGAGCCTATCACGACACCTACGGTTTGAATATTGTTATATCAAATTGCTCGAACAATTATGGTCCCTATCAATTTCCTGAAAAGCTAATTCCTCTTTTTATCAACAACATATTACACAATCGTCCTTTGCCGGTATATGGAAAAGGTATCAATGTAAGGGATTGGTTGTACGTAGAAGACCATGTAAAAGCAATTGATTTAATTTATCATCAAGGGCGAAAAGGCGAAACCTATAATATTGGCGGCAATAACGAATGGAAAAACATCGACTTAATACACCAGCTTATAGCCATAACCGACGAATTGTTACAACGTCCAAAAGGAACTTCTACTCAACTGATTACTTTTGTCAGCGACCGCAAAGGACACGATTTACGATATGCTATTGACGCAAGTAAAATCAAAAACGAACTCGGTTGGCAGCCAAGCGTACAATTCGATGAAGGTTTTCGCACCACCGTTAAATGGTATCTCGATAATGAAGATTGGTTAAAGAACGTAACTTCAGGAAATTACCAAAAATATTATGAAGAAATGTATTCCAATCGTTAACATAATAATTCGTAATGCAACATAAATCAATTATACTTATTACTTTACTTGCTTTCAGTACCGGTATTTTTGCTCAAGTAGAAATAAAAACAGATACGACATTAACTACCGAGAAACAATGTATGGATAGTATTTCCGTTATAAAAAACACTATTCTTTCTATCGAATATTTGCCTGCTGCTCACTTCTACACCGACGAGTGGCGGAACGAACACACACGTTCGGCATATATTTTTCGAAAAGACACTACGTATATTTTACCGTTAAATAACGATAAAACAGGCAGTTTTGTGTTTCCATGCGATGGCAAAGTCTGTTCTTCTTACGGTCTTCGCAGTGGAAGAATGCACACGGGAATGGACATCAAACAAAACCATGGCGACCCTATAGTAGCAGCATGGAATGGCGTAGTACGCATGGCACGCATGGCTTATTACGGCTATGGCGGAATAGTTGTTATCAGACACGATAATGGATTGGAAACCGTTTACGCCCATTTATCACGTGTTAGCGTACTTCCCAATCAAGAAGTAAAAGCAGGCGAACTAATAGGAAAAGCAGGTCGTACAGGAAGAGCAAGCACTGAACATCTGCACTTTGAAACACGTTTCTTATACGAATGCTTTAACCCTAAAACGATTATTGATTTTGACACTTATCAATTAACTACCGATACATTAATCGTTGTTAATGGAAAATTTTATGCTAAAGAAGACTACGATAACAATAAAAATCAGGTGGACGAAATTCCTGTCAGCAGCGATATTTTAAACGATACTTTAAACATAAACGACACTACCGACGACAGCATTAGTATTGTTAAAAGTAAACCCATCGTTCCTCAAAAAGAAAACACCCCGCCCCCTACTACTTATAAACCCAAATATCACATTGTAAAACAAGGCGATACTCTCTATAAAATCGCAAAAAAATACAGTACCACTGTTAATAAACTATGCGAAATCAATCGTATAAAAGAAAACGACATTTTGAGTCTTAATCAAAAAATAAAACTACCTTAAAATAATGATTCAACTACGATTATGCTATAAAAAAAGAAGCACTTTATTATTGGTCTTACTGCTAATAAGTGTGAATTCCTTTTCACAAAGCACCCACGATTATGGATTTGTAAAATACGTTGGTGTTCCCGTTGTTCACAACAAAGATTCGTTTTTGCTTTATCCTTGGTCCGGCGGTATGAATAACATTCAAATGGCAAGCATTGACATTGATTTAGACGGCATTAAAGACATTGTAGCATTTGATGTACATGGAAGACGCATTTTACCTTTTATCAACAAAGCCGACAAAGAGGGCGAAATCAATTATGTTTACGACCCTTCTTATGTTCATCTTTTTCCGGAAGATATCAACGGCTTTCTACAACTGATTGACTTTGACGGCGACGGGAAAGAAGATATTTTCACCTACGAAAATGCAGGCTTAAAAGTATATAAAAATGTGAGCGATACCGTTTTACAATTTGAACTTTTCACGGAACAAATTACCTCTAAATATTACAACAGCTATATCAATCTATTTTGCACGGAAGGTGATTATATCGTCATTAAAGACATAGACGGCGATGGCGACGTAGATGTTTTAGCTTTCTGGGCATTAGGCAAATATATTGATTATCATAAAAATCAATCGGTAGAAAAATACGGTCATCGCGATTCTTTGGATTTCCATTTATCGGAACGCTGTTGGGGCTATTTTTCCGAAAGCGAAGAAGGCAATACGATTTATTTAAACGACTACTGCGATAACGACCAATCAACGAAAACGCATCGTCATACAGGCTCTACTATGCTGCTCTTAGATGAAAACGGTTCAGGACTTTACGATTTGCTGTTAGGCGATATGGACTATTCCAATCTTGTTTTACTTAGCAATGGCGGAACAAAAGATTCGGCACACATAACCGAAGTGGATATGCACTTCCCTTCTTACGATGTCCCCATTGATATTTATTCTATGCCCTGCCCTATTTTTATTGATATTGACAATGACGGACTAAAAGATTTAGTGGTTTCCCCCTTGGATTTGGCTTACCTTAAATCGGAAAACTTTAACAGCGTTTGGTGGTATAAAAACTTCGGAACCAACGAAAAACCTCAATTTCGTTTGCAAACAAAATCTTTGTTTCAAGACCAAATGATAGATGTCGGTGCAGGTGCCTATCCCGTTTTGTACGACATTGACAACGACGGTTTATTGGATTTATTTATAGGCAACTACGGCTATTTCGATACGGCAACTTTTATCAATGGAATACTAAAATGCTACTATACTGCCTCTATTGCTTACTATAAAAATACGGGAACGGTTAATCAGCCTGTTTTTCAACTTATCACCGACGATTTTTGCAACTTGCGTTACTATAAATATACTTCTTTGCTGCCTACCTTTTCCGACATCAACAACGATGGAAAAGCAGATATGATAGTAGGTCTCAACGATGGAACTTTGCTTTATTTAAAAAACATTTCCACCGACGATACTTTAATCTTCGAAGAAGCTGTTACCAACTATCAAAACATTGATATTGGCGATTTTGCAGCTCCTCAACTTTTCGATTTAGACAAAGACAGTTTAGTAGATTTAATTATAGGAAACAAAAAAGGACAGCTATGTTATTACAAAAATACAGGCACTAAAAATCAAGCTGTATTCACAAAAATCACAGACAATTTGGGCGATGTAGATGTAAGAGATTACGATGAATCCTATTTTGGCTATTCGGTGCCTTGCTTCATTCGTACTTCCCAAGGTGAAACAAGACTGTGGGTGGGTGCCGAAAACGGATATGTGTATTATTACGACCATATAGACAACAATTTAAATGCCGGCTTTAATCTAAAAGACAGTATGTTCTATGTGTTTGAAAATATGCGTTACCCTATCCGAGAAGGCTATAGAACGGCTGTTGCCTGCGGTTTTCTGACCAACGAAAAATACCCGGATTTAATCGTAGGGAATTTTGCAGGTGGATTGAGTTTTTACAAAGGCATCACACCTCCCGATACAACTATTGGAATACAAGTATTTAACAAAATAAAAGAAAGCGAAAACGTAAATATTTATCCCAATCCGGCAGCTAAGGCTATCACCGTAACGACAGCAACATTCAATATGAAACAAATAGAAATTGTTGACATAACCGGAAAAGTTATAATAAAAACATTGGCAAGGGGAAAACATACCGATATGGATATTTCCGGATTACACAATTCTATGTATTTCATTAAAATAACCTTAGAAAACCAATTGGTAATTACAAAAAAAATTATCAAAAATGATTAATCGTCTTTCTCTTTTAAAGCGTAGAAAGCAACATAGATTGATTAGAATTCTAACGTTATCTATTTTCCTTATTGTTGTAGCATTGTCCATTATTATCAATCAATACAAAGCAAAACACTATCAAACTGTTCGCACTTGGGAAGAAATCAAAAAAGAAAACATTCTTAAAGTAGGCATTTTACATAATTATACCGACTATTTTGTATTACAAGGCGAAATATACGGCTTTCATTACGAAATGATAAATAAAATGGCAAAACATTTGGATATAGAAATAGAATACAAAGTTTATCATAATCATAAAGAATATTATAAGGCTTTATTAAACAATGAAGTAGACATTTTAGCCGTAGATGCAGTTCCCACTTTTCACTCTCAAATATTGTTCGATTACACCCTGCCTCACTCCTATTCTTCTATCGTTTTAGTGCAACATAAAAAGAAAGTTTTAAAGCATTCGACTTTAAAAGCAAAGCAAGCCAAGCAGCCCATCGTAATACCCGCCTCATTGGGTTATATACAAAGCACGGATATCCCACAAAATTATTCTTTTACTTTTGAAGTATCGCCATTATTCTCTAAACAAATTGTGAATGAAGTAAATAAAGGAAATATAGACAGAACACTTGCTTATTATAAAAACATCAATGCCAACACTATCTTCTTTCAACACCTTGAATACGACCATACCGTATTAGAAAATCAGGCTTTGCACTGGGTGATAAGAAAGCATAACGACAGCTTATTGTTCGCTGTCAATCAATGGTTAGCGGATTTTACGACAAGCCAATCCTATCAATTCTTATTGAAAAAACACTATTCCCCTTCCTCTTCCATTCGCACACTGCTTAAATACCAAAAAAATCTTTTTCCACTTAACGACATATCTTCCTACGATAAAATTATTCAAAAATATGCCACTAAATATCAATTAGATTGGTTACTTGTTGCATCTTTAATTTATCAAGAATCGAAATTTCAAGCAGATAGTAAAAGCAAAAACACATGGGGAATAATGCAATTTATGCCGAATACGGCTGATTATTTAGGCATTACGATTGACGACTCTCCCGAAAATCAAATAGAAGCCGGATGCAGATACCTGAAAATTTTACAAGATAAATACATTAATTTAGGCGTAAAAGACAAAGACGAATTAATGAAGTTTGTGTTGGCAGCTTACAATGCCGGCAATTGTCGAATAGAAGATGCAAGAAAACTTGCCCGACTATACGGTTTGAACGAAAATAAATGGGATAACAATGTGGCAGTTGCACTGAAACTGCTTGCTAAAAAGAACTCCCCTTTTCATCATGAACTAAAATGCGGCAGATATTCTCAAGCTGAACACACTGTCCGTTATGTTGATAAAATATTACAACGCTATTATCAGTATAAAAACATAGTGAATTATACGTTAGTGGAATAATAGCTTAATTTTTCATATTTAAGTAATTTGTACAGCACAACACAAAAATTTACACACTTTTTGGGATACTACCTAAAAAATTTGTATAAAACTATTAAAAGTATTAAAAAAATGAATAATTTTGCAACCATAAAGATGAAGTTCTTTATTAAAATAAAAATATTAATAAATAAAAAAAATAAACATAATATGAGAAGGATTTTTATAATAACAATTTTGATAGTAGGAAGTCTATCGGTTCTGAAAGCAAGTGATTTGAATAATGAGTTAATTGAACTTGCCAAGATTTATAGAAATTTTATGTTTCGTAATTCTCCTACAGCATCAACATTTGAACAATTAGAAGAAATAAAATCTCCTGAATTGATTAATTCGACTAAGTTTATAAAGGAAGCGATTACTACAAACAATAAACTAACAATAGCTGAATTTCTTAAACTACCTGAGGAAATAACTTTGAAATATGTTTATATTATTAGGAGAATTAACTGGAATATAAGAGAAGAAACTCCAAAAGATAATAATGAATTAATTAAAGAATTGTCAGAAAAAGAAATTCCACGTTATGAATTAATTGATAATTATTACGATATGTTGTTTATTAGCATAGGAAATAAAAACCAACCATTTGACCTTTCAAAAATAAACTTTGAAATGAATAAATATGACTTAAAAGATGATACTGAAAAAGGCATTTTCTTTTTAAATGCAATGAATTTATGTGGAACTTTGATTTGGGGATATATGAATATAGTTAAACCACCAAATTACGAAAAAGCCTTACAATTTATAGAAAAATATCCAAAGTTTAATGGACAACCATACTACCAATATCTAGACTTTAGTTTTCCTGATTTTGAAATGGTAATAGAAAAAGACAAAGACAAGGAAAGTTATAAATCATATTACTTGAATAAATATTATGACATATTATTGTCTCACTTAGAATGCTTAAGCCAAAAGAAGAAAGACAAGGAAAAACGAAACGACTTATTACTTGGGTCAATTTTAAAAGAAAAAAATTATTATAAATACTCTAAGAAAAAAAATATTCTTGATGGACTATTTACAACTATAAAAAGATAAAAATGGCTCATAAAATTGAAAGTGAAAAAATTGGAACAATTCGATAAAAGAAAAACTGCCCACAACACGGATTTTGCCTCAGGTGGAATAACGTGCAAATTTGGAGCTTTATGCTACTATTAGAGTTTATGCTTAGTTGAAAGTGCAGTACCCCTCAATCCCCTACTTTTCATACATGTAAACGTTACCACCCAAGCGATTAAATAAAACTTCGACAGAAAAGATGATAATAGTATGCACAAAGTGAAAACACAACACAATTGAATTCGGCAAGGATGTCAAAGAGGAACAATAAAATGAAGCTAATTGGCAGATAAAAAATTAT
>JAAYQB010000049.1 GCA_012519525.1 Bacteroidales bacterium
CCACCTCAACTAACACTTTTTGATTGAGGGGGCTTGGAAAATCTAAAAAAACATATCAACCACTGATAATCAGTAGTTAATATATACATTTTTACATTTATATAGTTTTATCGGACAGCAATGAAATTTTATAAGGGTATAAATTCAAAATAAATTACTATATTTGCAGAAAATTTTATAATAACATTAGAAGTTATTAAACAGACCTCTATTATAGAGGTGTATTAAAAAAACAGCAATGAATATTACAGGAGCAATAACAGGAATAAAGTATAAACCGTTGTTTATAGAAACATTAAAAGAATTTGATATTAATAAGTTTGATATTAACAAAGTTCCTGTTACATGTTTATTGAAGAGCAAAAATAGTTTGTTTGCTGTTTCAAAATGGGTTTCACCAAAACGCACTCGTTCTTATCCGTTTGAAAGAGTATATAATTCGTTAGGAATGAGCAAAAAAATAACCGTTATTCCTATAGTGAAAGATGAAGGCTCAAGAGGAGACAGAGATTTTATTCAATGGGATACGGTTTCGCTAATGTCTTTGCTTGATGTTTTTGTTGTTTTTGCATATTATGACAAAGCTGAAATAAATCTACGAAATAAACAAAAAATTACTAATCAGCAGTTTAATAATGACTATGTTGTTTCTAAAATTAAGGAAATAGAACAATATCATAGTTCCGCTTTGCATTGGAATTTAAACGAATTAAACGTTAATTTTCACAACATAATTAACAAAACAAAATCAGCTTATTTGGAAATTGAAAAAACAACAAAAGTGACTTTACACAACATTTCGGGAATTGATAATTTTAAAGAAAAAATTGGAAAAGATGTATCTTTGTTTATGCAGTTTTCGAGGGAAAAAGCACAAAAAGCGCAAGCAAGAGAATTTGTAACACAACAACCAAAAGAGAGTTTATCTACACTTTCAAAAGCAAAAATAACGATAACCAACTATTTAGGCGGACAATATTTTTTTACGGTTGATGAAATAGAAATAACGAAAGAAATAATTTACTTAATTGAAGGTAAGCACAGTAAAAATAGTCTTTTGCCAAGTAAAGGCGATATAAAAGACGGATTATTAAAAATGATTTTATACAGTAACCTGACCGATGTAAAAGCCAATAACAAGAAAATGAAAAGTTGTCCTATTTTACTTTTAACATCCTCACATTTAATGGGTTCTGTAAGTTCGTTAGATGCGAAAAATAAACAAAACAAATACTTTGAAAAGAACAAGTTATCATCTTCTCAAAAAGCAATGATAGAAACGGTTATGAGCGAAGCAACCAAAAATAATTTCATTATAAAATTACAATATTCAAAATGATAAAATCCCCGTTACGATATCCTGGAGGCAAGAGTCGTGCTGTTGAAACAATTTCAAAACTTATTCCCGATTTTGATGAGTTTCGTGAGCCGTTTTTGGGTGGTGGGTCGGTATTTATATATACTAAACAGAGATATCCGAACAAAACATTTTGGGTAAACGATATTTATTTTGAACTTTACAAATTTTGGGAAATGACACAAAAAGATGTCAATTCACTAATAGATAAAATTTATGAGTGGCGTGAAAAATTTCCTGTGGGTAAAGAATTATATCGGTTTTTAAATAAAAATATTGAAATATTTAATGACATTGAAAGAGCTGCTGCCTTTTTTATTTATAATCGCATAACTTTTTCGGGAACAAGTTTGAGTGGTGGTTTTAGCGAACACGCTTTTATAGGACGTTTTACAGAAAGTAGTATTCAGCGGCTTAACAAATTTGCTGAAGTTATTAATGGTTCAAAAATTACAAATCTTGATTATGAAGAAGTTGTAAACGAGAAAGGCGAAAACGTGTTTATCTTTCTTGACCCACCTTATTATTCCGCTACAAAATCTGCATTATACGGGAAAAATGGCAATCTTCACAAAGGGTTTGACCACGAACGATTTGCCGATATAATGCAAAACTGTCCACATAAATGGCTGATAACGTATGACGATAGCGATTTTGTGCGAGAGCTTTTTTCATTTGCTAACATAACGCCTTGGAATCTAACTTATGGAATGCGAAATGTTTCCGAAACTTCCGACCAAAAAGGAAAAGAACTTTTTATCTCAAACTACGACATTTATCATTCCAAAGTACAACAATTAACACTTTTTGAACCTCAAACGGCATATAAGAGAAAATGCAAGTCGCCTAAATAGCTTCCTACCGTCAGTTTGTCTAAAAACCTTTCTTTATCATTTTTTTTAAAATTCAAATTTTATAAGGGTATAAATTCAAAATAAATTACTATATTTGCAGAAAATTTTATGACATGGAACTTGAAAAAATATACAACGAAGATTGTTTGATTACGATGGGGAATATGCCCGACAACTATATTGATTTTGTAATCACATCACCACCTTATGACGATATAAGAAATTATAATGGTTATCAGTTTGAATTCGAAAAAATTGCGAAAGAATTGTTCCGAGTTGTAAAACAAGGAGGAGTAATTATTTGGGTTGTAGCCGATGCAACAATTAACGGAAGCGAAACGGGAACTTCGTTTAAGCAAGCATTGTTTTTTAAAGAAATCGGTTTTAGGCTACATGATACCATGATATATTACAAAAATAATCCAATGCCTCAAACAGGAAACAGATATCATCAACATTTTGAATATATGTTTGCTTTTTCAAAGGATAGTCCGAAAACATTTAATCCGATTAAAGAACCCACAAAATATCAGGGGCTTGCTAATATGAAAAATCGCGGTCAAAAAGGCTCTCTTGATTATGAAAAAGTTGAAAGAACAACGGAAAAGAAAGTAGGGAACGTGTTTTTTTATTCTGTTGGCGGCGGCATTTCTACAAAAGATAAAATTGCCTATAACCATCCTGCTATTTTTCCCGAAAAACTTGTTATTGACCAAATGAATACGTGGACAAATGAAAACGATTTGGTTTACGACCCTTTTATGGGAAGCGGTACTACTGCTAAAGTTGCACATTTATTGGAACGAAAGTGGATAGGTTCTGAAATCTCAAAAGAATACGTTGAAATTGCAGAAGAAAGATTGAAGAAATACACAATGAGTGATTTATTTACGGCAATATAATAAGATGAATTTAGCTTAAGGAAAATAAATTTCTTTCTAAAAAAAGCATTTTTTGTTTTAAAATACAATTATCATTTTTTTCAAATTTTATAAGGGTATAAATTCAAAATAAACTATTAATTTTGCAGAAAATTTTATAATAATTAG
>JAAYQB010000050.1 GCA_012519525.1 Bacteroidales bacterium
GATGTAACATTTGAAGGAATAAATGATATTGTTGTTGACTTAGGGTCTACCGATGCAGATGTACTTGCAGGAGTTACGGCATCAAATGATGCTGAAGTAACAGTAACAGGAATTGATTATGACAAAGCCGGAGAGCATAATGCTATCTTTACCGCAAAAGACGCAACAGCAGAAGCCGTTGTAAAAATCAAAACCGATAAGTTGGCAGGTGATTATGAGTACACTATGACAATTGATGGAGAAGAAGAGCCTGGTGTAGCACAAATCGAAATAAAGCAATCTTCAACGACGTATAACAAAATATTAATTGAAAAATATCTTGCTAATGCTTCAATTGAAGCTGTTTGTAATGGTACAGACATTACTATTGATGAATTTAATATTTCTGTAGATTACGAAGGCGAAACATATACAGCTAAAGTAACCGGAATCGGAAATTTTGTTAAATTAGAAGGAGGCAGTTATGCTATAGAACAAATAACTTTTACCCTCGTATGGAGCTTTGGAGAAACTTCTGTAGAAGTATTGGATTGTACTAAATTATAAAAAATAACATACTTTTAAAGAAAGAAAGAGTGTTCAAAAAAGAGCACTCTTTTTTTTATTGATTAAAAATCATATTTTACAATTTTCAACGTTCTTTAGTTTTATTCGCATATATAATGAGGAAGAATTTTATTTTCAATATCATTTTATTAATAGGATTAAATTTATTAATCAAACCTTTTTGGATATTTGGTATTGATAGAACAATTCAAAATACGGTAGATGTTCAGGTCTATGGGATTTATTATACCTTGTTCAATTTTTCTTTTCTTTTTAACATTATATTAGATATGGGCATAACAAACTTTAATAATAGAAGTGTTGCCCGCCAAAAAGACTTTTTAAAAGAAAATTTTTCTCGGATTTTTTCTTTAAAAATAATTCTTTTCTTTTTTTATTTGTTATTTATGATTGTAGCAGGGTTTATTATTTGGCATAATCAATTACAAATAAAGATGCTGATTCCTTTATTAGTCAATCAGTTTTTATCTACCTTTATTCTTTATCTTCGTTCCAATGTGTCCGGATTATTAATGTTTAAAACAGATAGTTTTTTATCGGTAATAGATAGGGTAATTATGATTATTTGCTGCGGCATACTTTTGTGGGGCAATGTAACGGATAAACCTTTTGACATAATGTGGTTTATTTATATACAAACTTTTTCTTATGTCGTTACTTGCTTATTGGCATTGAGTATTGTTTTAAGAAAAACGTCTTTTCAAAAGCCTTTTATTGATATGGCTTATTGTAAAGTCATTTTAAAACAAAGCATACCTTTTGCCCTATTACATTTATTTACAAGCATTCACAACAGAGTGGATACGGTTATAATAGAGCGAATTTTACCTGTTGAAACAGGAGCCGAACAAGTAGGAGTTTATGCATCGGCTTTTCGTTTGTTGGATGCCGGAATAATTATTGCTTATTTGGTGTCTGTAATTTGTATGCCTTTGTTTTCTAATATGATAGCTAATAAGCAAAAAGTAGACGAAATATTGAAAACATCTTTTATTATTTTATTTGTTTATGGGATTGTTATTGCTGTTGCATCTTTCTTTTACAGTCAAGAATTAATGAATTTATTATATGTTAATCATATTCAAGAATCGGCAGCAGTTTATAAAATATTAATGCTGAGCATTTTTCCTATTGTATTAACTTATGTGTTTGGTTCTTTGCTTACTGCCAATGGAAATTTAAAACAGTTAAATATCATTGCAATACTTGCGGTTTGCATGAGTCTTGTATTAAATTTTATTCTCGTTCCGATTTACGAAGCAAAAGGCTCTGCATGGGCAAGTTTAATAACACAGATGTTTATTATTATAAGCGAAATTTATTTGGCAATAAAATTATTCCAATTTAAAATAAAAGCTCATTTTATTTTAAAATTATTAATATTTACCTTTGGAGTCATATTGTTGAATATTGCGAGTAAGTATTTGCCGTTTTTATGGTGGCAAAATTTTAGTATTATGTTAACGGGAGCGGTAGTAATTGTATTTATTTCTCGTTTAATAAAAATAAAAGATATTGTTGCTTTATTTTCATCAATGAAGTAGTAAAACATTATAACTATTTAACTACAAAATAAACCCCAATAATAATTATTACAACACCTATCCAGCGGGTAAGTGGAATAGCTTCGTGCAAGAAAAAATAGGCGGAAAACAATCCGATAATATAGCTAATTCCTAATAAAGGATAAGCAACACTAAAATCATAAAATTTTAGTACATACATCCATGTCAGCATGGCGAGTAAAGCAAAAACTGCTGATGCGCCAAATTGCCAAGTAGTAAATA
>JAAYQB010000051.1 GCA_012519525.1 Bacteroidales bacterium
ACGCCACTTTTGATTTAAAAGAGGAGCTAAACTTTTTTCTTGACCTTTTTTCCATAAGACAACTTTTTAATTATTTATACGTTAATTTTTTTTATTTTGTTGTCCTAAAAAAGGGAACCATTATACATTAAATGGAATTTTTATTGAAAAATTTAAAAAAAATTTTATGAAACTGCAACTATCAATTTAAACAAAATAAAAAATCATATATATTTGCAATTAATTATTAAAAACATTTATCCCGCTTTCGGGTTAATATTAAAAATTTGGATATGAAGAAAAATATAGCTGTAGTAGCAGGTGGAAATTCAGGCGAACATGATATTTCAATGCATAGCGGATATAATATTGCCGATAAATTAGATAAGTCATTATTTAATGTGTATTTTATTCATTTAAAAGGAAAAGATTGGAATTATGTATCTCCTAATAAGGAAATTTATCCTATTGATAAAAATGATTTTAGTTTAAAACTAAAAAATAATCGTATTCGTTTTGATTGTGTTTTTATTGCCATTCACGGTAATCCCGGCGAAGATGGAAAACTGCAAGGCTATTTCGATATGCTAGGCATTCCTTATGTGGGATGTGATGCAGCGGTTTCGGCATTGACTTTTAATAAAAATTTATGCAATAAATTTCTTGCTGCACATGGCGTACACATGGCAGAATCAATACGTTTATTCAAAAACGAGGAATTTTCAGTTGATAATATTATTAAAAAAATTGGAATCCCTTGTTTTGTAAAACCATGTAACTCAGGTTCAAGTGTTGGTGTTTCAAAAGTAAACACACAGCAAGAATTAATACCTGCTATCAAAAATGCTTTTCTCCATGACGACCAACTTATCATCGAACGTTTTATAAAAGGAAGAGAAATTACATGCGGCGTAATGAGCATTCAAGGGAAAATACAAACTTTAGCTATTACAGAAGTAATTAGTAAGAATTCGTTTTTTGATTTAGAAGCCAAATACGATCCTAACTTAGCCGAAGAAATAACTCCCGCTCCAATTGACGATACAATAAAAAAACAATGCGAAACTACCTCGAAAAATATTTATAAATATCTGGGTTGTAAAGGAATTGTAAGAGTCGACTATATTTTTAACGACGAAATTTTATGTTTTATAGAAATTAATACTATTCCCGGTCAAACCAATGAAAGCATCATTCCCAAACAAATCAGGTATAAAAAACTTGATTTTACTAATTTATGTACAATTTTCATCGAAGAAGCTATCAACAAAAAATAATATATATTTTTTTATTACGTTAACAAATTATTTAATAACAAGTATTTAAAATTTGATGAAAAAAATTGCCTTTTATAGTATTTTATTAATAATCGTCCTTGCCTCTTGCAATAAAGATATTATTAATAAAGATAAAAATGCCAAATTAAAATTTTCATCTTCTATAATAACTTTTGATACTATTTTTACCGGCGTTAGCTCTATTACCCAACGTTTGATGATTTACAATCCTTACAATACCAATTTAATAACCGATATTTTTCTACTTGGAGATAAAAATTCTTATTTTAGTATTAATGTCAATGGTGTATCAACAACAAAATTAGAAAACGTAGAAGTCCCGGCAAAAGACAGTATTTTTATTTTTATAAAAACTATCCTCAATCCTAATCAACAAAATACTCCTTTATTAATCACCGATACCATTTTATTTTTTACCAATGGAAATAAACAAACCGTTGAATTGGTTGCATATGGACAAGATGCCCATTTTATTATTGCCGATAGAAACATCGGAAATCTAAAATATAAAATTGTTGCTCAAGAGGGCGAGCACACCACATGGACCAATGAAAAACCCTATGTGATTTATGGATATGCTGTCGTTGATTCGGTAGGAAAACTAACAATAGAACCGGGAACAAAAATATATGTTCACAAAAAAGGAGGACTATGGGTGTACAAAGGAGGTTGTTTGCATGTAAACGGAACAATAGATAATCCTGTTGTTTTTCAAGGAGATCGTATGGAGGATTTTTTTCAAGACGATTACGAACAATGGGATCGTATTTGGATTAACGAAGGAACACAAGACAACATTATCAACTATGCTATTATTAAAAATGCTTTCATAGGTATTCAAGCCGAAATCTTAGAAAAAGACATGGGCAATAAACTCATTCTTTCTAATTCGATTATTAAAAAATCTGCCGGAATGGGATTTTTAGGGAAAAATTATAAAGTTGAAGCCTATAATAATATCATATCCGATTGCGGACAACATTGTGTTGCATTGATATTAGGAGGAAACTATCAATTTACAAATAATACCATTTACAATTTCTATAAATTTGACTCTCGTGCAACTTCTTCTGTGTTTTTCAGCAATTATTATATCCTTAATAATGTTATGTATATTTCCGATTTTCAATGCAATTTTACCAATAACATCGTATGGGGAAATAATAAAAGAGAAATCTCTTTTAGTTATGATAAAAACGCCGATTTTAAGCCAAGTATATCTTATTGTTTATTAAAATCTGACACGAATTATCCCCATTACTTCTCTTCTATAATTTTCAATAAAAATCCTCTTTTCGAAAATGCAGCAGAAGACGATTTTCAAATACAAAACACATCGCCTTGTAAAGGAGCAGGAAAAGCTATTTCATCTATTCTTACGGATATAAAAGGAAATACACGAAACAATCCCCCATCTATCGGAGCTTATGAATAAGAATTAATGGAATTTTCTCTTTTTTATCAAACAAATTTTTCTTATTCAGAAAAAAACATTACTTTTGCATTTACAATATATTTTTAATTTTAATTTGCTTTTGTAGTGATTTATAAAACGAAAAACTTATATAGCCATGCTATATTTCTATTTTTACTCTATTTTTTTCTAATTATTTTCAATCCTTCTATTTCACAATCCAATTTTCCTACTTTTAAAGAATCCAATCGTTATTTTGATAGTTTAAACTTGATTTATAAACAATTACAAATCGATTCCTTATTTAATTCTATCGTGAATGAAAATAAATTTAATGGAGCATTATTAGTAGCGAAAGGAGAAAAAATTGTATATGAAAATGTGGCAGGTTATAGTAATTTTTCATCAAAAACACCTTTAACATTGAATTCTTCATTTGAAATAGCCTCTGTAAGCAAAATGTTTACCGCCGCTGCCATTTTATTGCTTTATGAAGAAGAAAAAATCGATTTATCAAAAAACATAAAGGATTATTTGCCTGATTTTCCGTACGAAAATATTACAATTCATCACTTACTTTGTCATCGGTCGGGATTGCCGGAATATTTTAATTTTGCAAAAAGATACCATAAAAATCATCATTTTCCCTTAACAAACGATAGTTTGCTTTTGATGATTAATAAATACAAACCTAAACTTAAAAAAAATCCCAATAGAGAATTTGAATACAATAATACGGGCTATGCCATATTAGCAAGCATTGTAGAAAAAATAATAGGAATAACATTTAAAGAATTTGTAGAAACCAAGTTTTTTAAACCCTTAGAAATGGAGCAAACCTTTTTTTATCTATACGGAGAAACTAAAAATATAAATATCGGTCATTACGCCAATAAAAAAGAATACAAGCGTGATTGTTTATCGGGAGTTATTGGCGACAAAGGAATATTTTCGTCCGTACACGACTTATATAAATGGAATAATGCCCTTTTTTCGGGAAAAATCATCAAAACCGAAACACTAAAATTAGCAGAATTTCCTAATAATAAAGAACAAGATAATTGCAATAATTACGGTTATGGTCTACGCATCAGTTGCGATGAAAACAATAACACTTTACTTTTTCATGGAGGATTATGGAACGGAAATAATAGCTTATTTATCCATCGTCCATCCGATAAAACAGTAATTATTGTATTGAGTAATATTTTTAATAGAAGTTTTACAGGAAAAAGTGTAGATATTTTACATATTTTAGATGAATTATAATAAGATGTTTTATTTATTTATACATTTGTAATTTACAATTATGACAACTATCAATCAACCTAAAGAAGCTTGGGGTTCGCGAATAGGATTAGTGTTGGCGATGGCAGGAAATGCTGTCGGCTTAGGTAATTTTCTTCGCTTCCCGATACAAGCAGTTCAAAACGGAGGAGGTGCATTCATCCTTCCTTATCTTTTATCTTTTATTTTACTAGGAATTCCACTATTATTAGTTGAGTGGTCAATCGGTCGTTTTGGAGGAATCAAAGGATTTAATTCCCCACCTTATATTTTACAAAGTATAGACAAACGTAAGATTTGGAAGTACATTGGTGTACTTGGAATTTTTTCCAATATAGCCATAGCTTCTTATTATTGTTATATCGAAAGTTGGACAATGTCTTATGTTTATCATTCAATTGTAGGAACATTTAAAGGAATGTCCGAAACGGAAGTTTCACTGTTTTTTGACAACTATTTAGACGTAAGATACTCGACAACAGGCATTCCCTACGAAGCAATTCTTTTTTATATTTTATGTTTAGGATTAAATATTTGGATTTTAAGCAGAGGATTACAAAAGGGAATTGAAAAAGTAGCGAAAATTTTTATGCCTTTATTAATTTTATTTGGCTTATTTTTAGCATTCAAAGCTTTCACACTCAAAGCCGGCAAAGATGGAGCTATTTTTGACGGAATAGTAGGTTTAAATTTTTTATGGACTCCGGATTATAGTTCGCTGACCAACCCAAAAGTTTGGTTGGCAGCAGCAGGACAAATCTTTTTTACACTTTCATTAGGAATGGGTTGCATTCAATGTTATGCCTCTTATTTAAGAAAAAACGACGATATTGTTGTTAATTCAATGACAACAGGATTTACCAATGAGTTTTGTGAAATTGTCATTGGAAGTGCTATTATTATTCCTATTTCTATCGGCTATTTCGGAATAGACAAAGTAATTGAATTAGCAAGTTTTGGAGGCTTTGGTTTAGGATTTCGTTCGCTACCTTTTTTGTTTAGCCAATGGGGAGTTGTTATGAGTGTTTTGGCGGGAGTTGCTTTTTTTGGATTACTGTTTTTCTCCGGTATAACTTCTTCTTTGGCAATGGGCTCGCCTATAGTTGCTTTTTTAAAAGATGCCTTTGGCTGGAATAGAAAAAAATCATCTTTAGCTTTCGGATTTATTATTTTACTTTTTGGCTTGCCAACCGTACTTTTTTTCTCACAAGGAGTTTTCGACCAATACGATTATTGGGCAGGAACGGTAGCTTTAGTCGTATTTGCAATGTTAGAAATAATCTTATTTTCATGGTTTTTAGGAGTTGATAAGGGTTGGAAATTAATACACATGGGTGCCGATATGCAAATGCCGAGATTTTTTAAATTTGTGTTAAAATACATTACGCCTATTTTATTAATAATCATATTTTTAGCCTCATTGTTAAAACCTAAAAATGACGATTGGTCTTTGCTTTCGTTCAAAGGCTGGGAACTTGATAATTCGAGTATTATTGCCGAGCTAAAACACCAAGGAATAGGTCCTAATAACAAATGGTTCAGTGATTTCTTCTATGCCGAAAACGAAGGATTTGTTGATTCTATTTATAATTATAACCATAGAAACTATATCCGCGTCAGTGGTTTGTCCGAAAAATCTTATGAATACAAAGCAAAACATCAATTATTGGTTCAAGTGGGAGATAAAGTAGAAATAGGTGAAAAATTATATAGCGGTTCGATTATCAATAATGTTTTCTATATAGATATGTCTCGTTTAAGTTTGGTATTGCTATTGATTTTTATAGGAATATTAGTCAAAATCGGATATAAAAATATTAAAAATAATTTTGAAAATTCCAATAATTTATTAGAATAAAAAAAACATAAAATATGAATACATCTGCTTTAATTATAATGCTTTCTGTTCAAATTACAGTTACAGTAATTACTATTTATCTTTTTATAAAAATTTTAAAACCTTCTAAAAAATGATAAAAAATTCTTTTATCTTCATTATTTTCGGTTTTATTCTTACTAGTATTATTGCAAATGCACAAGACAGTTTATATTTTCGTCAAACAATAGCAAAATTGTCCTCCGCTGAATTTTGCGGACGCGGTTACGCCTATAAAGGCGACAGTATTGCAGCCGCTTTTATTGCCGACGAATTCAAGAATTTAGGACTCCATAAATGGACACCTGATTATTATCAATCTTTCACCATCAATATGAACGTTTTTGAAGGAGATGCTTTGGTTTATTTTGGAGAAAAGTATTCAAAAGTGCAACTATTTGAAAATACACAGATTATGGCTTACTCTTGCCCTATGCACGGCTCTTTTACAGTGAAAGAAGTAAAAGCAAAAGACATATTTAATAATAAAGTAAATTTATCCGACAATAAGAACAAAGGATTTATTTTAATTGATATTAGCCGGTTAAACACAAAAGATAGTATTTCAAAACAAATATACAATAAAGTATTAGAAACAGTTACCAAAAATCTACTTCATGCAAAAGGTTATATACTTGTAAGCGAAAAATTATTAGGATGGCCCGTTGCTTATGGACGTATAAAGGCAGAACATGTTACTGTTAATGTTACGAAAGAATATTTGAAGAAAAAACCAAAACAAATATTCCTCAATCTTCACAGTCGTCATATTGAAAACTATCAAACTCAGAATGTTTGCGGCTATATAAAAGGAACAGAATATCCCGATTCGTTTTTTGTCTTTATAGCTCATTATGACCATTTAGGACAATTCGGAAAAGATTATATTTTTTATGGTGCCAACGACAACGCAAGTGGAACGGCTTTTATCATGGATTTGGCACGTCATTTTAGCAAAGCTGAAAATCAACCCAAATATTCCATTGCTTTTCTTGCCGTCAGTTGCGAAGAAATAGGATTAGAAGGTTCTAAATATTATGTATCAAACAGTTTATTTCCTCTTTCTCAAATTAAAACAGCGATTAATTTCGATATGGTAGGAACGGGAGAAAATGGCATTACTGTAGTATGCGGGCAAGTCTTTCCCGACGAATATAACAAATTGAAATCCTTAAACGATGAACATCATTTTCTAAAAGAAGTAAAAGACAGAGAATGCTCTAACAACAGCGATCATTATCCTTTTTACAGCAAAGGAGTTCAAGCATTTTTTATTTATGGAATGGGAAAATCGGGACGCTATCACCATAAATCCGATACTTTAGAAAACATGTCATTAGGAGGATATACAGGCTTATTTCAACTAATTACCAATTATATTAACCTTTATAATACAAAATAATGCCTAAACTATACATTGTTCCGACACCTATTGGCAATTTAGAAGATATTACGCTTCGTGCTTTACGCATATTCAATGAAGTTGAATTAATTCTTTGTGAAGATACGCGTGTAAGTGCCAAACTTCTTTCGCATTATAACATCAACAAACAGACTCTGTCTTATCATCAATTCAATGAACATAAGCAATTAGCACATTTCATTCAACTTATCCGACAATCGTCGTCGGTTGCACTTATTAGCGATGCAGGAACTCCCGGCATTTCAGACCCCGGATTTTTATTAATACGAGAATGCGTAAAAGAAAACATTGAAATAGAATGCCTCCCCGGTGCAACAGCTTTTGTCCCGGCATTAATTAATTCGGCTTTACCTTCCGATAGTTTTTATTTTTACGGATTTTTACCTCATAAAAAAGGAAGACAAAGCGCTATTAATTACTTATCAACATTAAAAGAAACTTTTATTCTCTACGAATCTCCTTTTCGATTGCTAAAAACTTTAGAACAATTAGCCGAATACTGTGGTTCGGAAAGAAAAGTCTGCGTATCGAGAGAACTTACTAAAATTTATGAGGAAAATGTTCGAACTTCTTTAGCCGAAGCCATTGAATATTTTTCGAAAAAAACAATAAAAGGCGAGATAGTGATAGTCGTTGAAGGATGCAATAAAAAATAAAAAAATGAAAAGGCAAAAGATACATTTTCAGATACAATACGTTATTTTATTGTTAATAACTTTTGCTTTGCCATTGGGTAGAAAAATAATACCTCCTCTTCTACTTTTACTCTCTCTTAATTGGGTAATTGAAATAGTAACAGATGGTCTTTGCTTTTGTATATTTTATAAAAAGAAAAGAAAAAATTACCCCTACAAATGGACAATGGCAAAGAAAAATAAAATGATATTTCCTTTATTTCTATTTGTAGGATTATTTGCATTGTATGCCATTGGATTGCTATATACCACCAATTTAGCCGCCGGAAAAATCGATATTACGTTAAAATTGCCTTTGTTGGCTATGCCTTTAATACTCTTTACATCGGATATAAAGTTATGGAAATCAAATCATATTAAAATTCTTTTTAATACTTATATACTAGGCTGCTTATTTGGAATAGCTTATAATACATATCATTCTTACATCAACTATTTAGAACACGATGTTATTAATTATTTTTTCTATACATTAGCATCTTTTTTACATCATCCGTCTTATGCTTCAATGTTTTATACTTTTGCCATTATGGTGATGATTTATTTTTTATTAAATAAAAAAACAATTATTATAGAAAAAATTTTTTACTTTTTATGTATTCCTATTTTCATAATCGAAATCGGATTATTAAGCTCAAAAACTTCGTTTGTTGCTTTATTTATATTGTTAATTACCATCATTCTATACATTATTTTTAATAAAAAAATAAAAAAAATAAACTTATTATATATTCTTCTATTTTGCATAGTAGGAAGCGGCATTTATAGTATGCTGCCCGATAAATTCAATCGTTTTTCACAACAAATAAAAAAATTTGAATACATCGATAACATTCAAAAAGATGTACGTTATGTTATTTGGACAAATGCAATAGAAGTAGCAAAAGAAAATGCATTGATAGGTGTTGGAACCGGCGATGTGAAAGATGCATTAAAGTGGAAATATGCAGAAAATCTACATTTTGATTATTATATCAGAGCCTATAATGCACACAATCAATATTTACAAATATCAATAGCATTAGGAATTGTGGGTTTATTGCTTTTTGTTGCTGGACAATTATATGCAATTTATCTGTCGTTTCGAAAAAAATATTTCCTGTATTTTATTTTCGTTCTTTTAATTTTTATTAATTTTTTAACAGAAGCTATGCTCGAACGCCAATCAGGTGTAAGTTTTTTTGCCGTTTTTAACGCATTACTTTGCTTTTTTGCTTTTGTTGAAACAAAGCGAGAAGAATTATGATAACTTCTTCTTATACATTAAAATATTCCCCTTTAAAAAGAAGTGCCTCGTTAGAAATTCCTACTTCTAAAAGTATAAGCAATCGACTATTAATTTTAAAAGAAACATATAATCAAAATCTTATTATCAATAAACTCTCGGAAGCCAACGACACACAACTATTGTCGGCATTACTTTCGGAAATAAAAATCCATCATTCTCGTTCATCGGAAGAAAAAGAAATTAATACGCATAATTGTGGGACAGCTTTCCGTTTTTTATGTGCTTATCTTTGTTTTCAAAAAGGAAGATGGCTACTAACAGGTAGCGAAGAAATGAAAAATCGCCCTATAAAAGGCTTGGTAGATAGTTTACGTTCTTGTGGTGCCGACATTCACTATTTAGAAAAAGAAGGATTCCCGCCATTGAAAATCAATGTTCTACAACCTTTATCTGTCAACGAAAAACTTTTTATCGATTCAGAACAGAGCAGCCAATTCGTAAGTGCTTTATTGTTGGTATTACCTTTATTGAAAAAAGACATACAAATTACTTTTCCCGCCAATAATGCCTCTTATTCGTACATCCAAATGACAGTTCGGCTAATGCAAGATGTAGGAATTTCCATTGTCTTAAAAGACAATACAATTTCTTATTTTCATTCTACCTCGTTGAAAAAGAAGCAAATAATCACTGTAAATGCCGATTGGTCATCGGCAGCTTATTGGTTTACATGGGTTGCTTTACATCCCGAATCAGAAATTTTTATTGAAAATCTAAAAAAATGCAACATTCAATCAGACAGTATTATCGAAGATATAGTAAAACCGTGTGGCATAGAAACACATTATTTGCATAATGGGGTCTTAATAAAAAAAACAAACAATACAATACCTTCTTTCCTCTCTTTAAATGCAAGCAATTATCTCGATTTAGTCCCCACACTTGCTGTGCTTTGTTGCGGATTAAACATAAAAGCAAAAATTAGCGGCATCCGAAATTTGGTGTTCAAAGAAAGCAATCGTTTACAAGCTCTAATCGTTGAATTAAACAAAATTGCTCATCTACAATCAGACAAAAATACGTTGGAAATAACACCTCTAAACAAAAATAAAATATTCAATCCTTTTTTTACAACTTATAACGATCATCGCATCGCTATGAGTCTTTCATTATTAGCCGGATATTTCCCTGAAATACAAATAGAAAATCCTGATTGTGTTCTTAAATCTTATCCTAATTTTTGGGAAAATTTAAGAACGGTAGGTGTTAATATTTCATCATAATCAAAAATTAAAATAGATTTGTAAATAAATTTACGTATTTATTTTATACTTTTGCACATATTTTATAAATATGGATTTTACAGAAACAATATGCACTTTATCAACTCCCGCAGGAACGGGAGCTATTGGTTTAATTCGGATTTCAGGGAAAAAATCCTTAGAAATTTTACAATCAGTTTTTGTTTCAAAATCCAATAAGACTTTATTTGAACCGAATAAAGTTTATATGGGAACTATTATTGATAAAAACGAAATAATAGACGAAGTCTTAATCACTTATTTCAAACAACCTAATTCGTATACAGGCGAAAATTTAATCGAAATATCATGCCATGGTTCGGTTTACATTCAACGTAGCATATTAGAATTATTGGTCAGCAAAGGTTGTCGATTGGCTGAGCCGGGAGAATTTACCTTGCGAGCATTTATGAGTGGAAAAATAGATTTATCGCAAGCTGAAGCCATAAGCGATTTGATAGCTTCTCAATCAAAAGCAGCACATCAACTTGCAATACAACACTTAAAAGGAGGTTTTTCTTCTAAAATAAAATCACTCCGAGAACAATTATTACATTTTACTGCTCTACTCGAATTGGAGTTAGATTTCGCCGAAGAAGATGTTGAATTTGCTAATCGTATAGAAATAAAACATTTATTTGAAAAATTAAAACAAGAAATTCAATCTTTGCTTCATTCGTTTAAAATGGGAAATGTATTTAAAAATGGAATTCCCGTGGCTATTGCCGGCAAACCCAATGTCGGTAAATCTACTTTATTAAACACTTTACTCAACGAAGAACGAGCAATTGTTACCAATATTCCGGGAACAACGCGAGACACAATCGAAGACACTATTGTTATCGACGGTTTTATGTTTCGTTTTATTGATACGGCAGGCTTACGCACCACTTCTGATGAAATAGAAAAATATGGCATCGAACGTAGCTATAAAGCAATGGAAAAGGCTACAATAATATTGTATCTGATTGATAAAGACGAAGTTGATAATGAAGAAGTAAAAAAAATAAAAGAAAAATTTAAAGAAAAAAAATTATTTGTATTGGTCAACAAATCCGACCTTCTCCCTGAATTTCCAACAACTTCTACTAAAGACACTTTCTATATCTCAGCAAAGAAAAAAATTAACATTTCCGCTATCAACGATGCTTTGAAAGAATTTGTCGCTACATTAGAAAGTCCTAATGATATCTTGGTTGCCAATACTCGACATTATGAAGCATTGTATAATGCGCATCTATCGCTATTACAAGCCGAAGAAGCATTTGATAAACAAGTGCCGACCGATTTGGTAATGGTAGATATTAAACAAGTCCTTTATTATTTAGGCACAATAACAGGAGAAATTCATAATAATGAAATATTAGAATCTATCTTTAAAAATTTTTGTATAGGAAAATAAGACATATAATAAAAACCTTAACTATTTAAGGATATTACAATGAGAACCATATTAATACTAATAAAAAAAGAATTTATTCAGATTTTTCGGAATCCTATTTTGGCACAATTAATCACCATTTTGCCGCTTGCTTATTTATTAGTATTCCCGTTTGCTGCCGATTTGGAAATTAAAAGTTTAAATATAGCCATTATCGATAACGACCATTCTTCTTTATCAAGAGACATTAGAAATACTTTGAATGGAAATAAATATTTTAAAATAAAAGAATCAATTTTAACTAAAAAACAAGCAGACAAACAAATGAAAAAAGACAATGTTGATATCATTATCGAAATACCTTCACATTTCGAGAAGAAAATATATCGCAACGAAAAACCGACTTTATTTTTAACTGCAAATGCTGTTAATAATATGAAAACATCAGTAGGAGTTGCTTATTTTCAACAATTTTTAGAAGGTTATATTAAAAATGTTGCCAATATTCAAATTCAAAAAACAACAATACCGCCAACTCAAATAAAAATACACACTTCTCGATGGTTCAATAAAAAAATGGATTATAAAAATATATTCGTTCCGGGAATATTAGCCGTATTGGTTTCTATGATAGGCTCAATGTTGTCCACATTAAATATTGTTAGAGAAAAAGAATTAGGAACCATTGAACAAATGAATGTTACGCCTATTACAAAAATACAGTTTTTCTCAGGAAAATTAATCCCTTTTTGGATTATCGGAATGATAGAATTTGGAATAGGACTAATTGTTATGCGTTACGTATTCGATATAGCCATTCAAGGATCGGTATTTTTACTGCTCGTATTTACAGCCGTATTTTTACTCGGAATGTTAGGATTAGGATTTATGGTTTCTATTTTTTCTAAAAATCAAGTCCAAGCTACTTATGTTATTACCTTTCTTTTCATTATTTTTATTTTATTAAGCGGATTATTTACGCCCATCGATAGTATGCCTTATTGGGGACAACTTATTAATATGATTAATCCCATTGCTCATTTTACGGAAATTTTAAAATATATTATTTTAAAAGGAACTACAATTCACGATTTAAAATTTTATCTTATCGGTTTTATTACTTTTGCAGTTATTATTAATACCATCACTATCTCTCTTTACAAAAATTCCGTTCAATAAACCTATTTTTTACCTAAAAATTTCATAAAAATTTGATATTAAGGAATATAAAATAAATATGAAATTTTTCTATTTTTAAACTCTTTTGATATGAAAAATTTGTTATTTTAGCTTTTTAAATTATTTACAATTTACTATCATAAGAAAATGCATTTAAATATTTGTAAAATAAAGACTTATAAAAAACTGTGTTTATTAACATTATGGAGTGTTTTTCTATTTTTTATTCCAAATATCCAAGCTTCGGAAAATCCAAGTACGGAAAAAAAATTTGATGCAGGTTCAACCATTATCGGACACGTGGTCGATGCTTATGAATGGCATATAATGACTATAAATGACAAACATATATCTATTTATCTTCCTGTTATTCTTTATCATGACGGCAAAATTCACCTATTCTCTTCGTCTAAATTTCATCATGGACATGAAAGTTATGCCGGTTTTGCTATTTGTCAAGAAAAAGGAGCAAATAAAGGAAAAATAATAAAAGTTGATGAAGAAGGAAATATGGACAAAGACGCTTTTTTTATTGATTTATCAATCACAAAAAATGTGCTTTCTCTTTTTATCAGTATTCTATTATTAACTTTGATTATTCTCTCTGCTGCAAGGAGTTATAAAAAGAATGGACACGGAGCCCCTAAAGGAATTGCTCGTATTATCGAACCTATTCTTTTATTTATAAAAGATGGTGCTATTGTTCCATCGATAGGACCGAAACATGAAAAATATACGCCTTTTTTATTAACGCTATTTTTCTTTATTCTTTTCAATAACCTTTTTGGTCTTATCCCTTTTTTCCCAGGAGGAGCTAACTTAACAGGAAATATTTCAGTAACACTAATTTTAGCTCTCTTCACTTTTATTGTTACCACCTTGAGTGGAAATAAACACTATTGGAAAGATATTTTTAACACACCCGGCATTCCATGGTGGTTAAAAGTTCCTATTCCTTTAATGCCTATTGTTGAATTAATAGGAGTTTTCACAAAACCTATTATTTTAATGATTCGTTTGTTTGCTAACATAACAGCAGGACACATCATCGCATTAGGATTTATTTGTCTTATCTTCATATTAGGAGAAACTAATCTATCTGCCGGCTATGGAGTTTCAATAGCATCTGTTATATTCTATGTGTTTATGGGTTTTATAGAATTACTCGTAGCCTTTATACAAGCCTATGTCTTTACGCTACTTTCTGCTATTTATATAGGAATGGCTGTTAAAGAACACGAAGAAGAACATGAATTAAAAGAAATACATTAAAAGAAATTTATTTATAAACATTAAAAACAAAAAAAATGTCATTATTATCAATTTTATTATTAGCAGAGCTTGGCAAAATGGGAGCAAGCATTGGAGCAGGAATTGCAGCAGTTGCAGCAGGTATCGGAATTGGAAACATCGGTAAAAGTGCATTGGAATCTTTAGCTCGTCAACCCGAAGTGAGTGGAGATATCCGATTAAATATGATTATTACCTCAGCTTTTATCGAAGGGGTTGCTTTCTTTGCTGTCGTTGTATGTATGTTAGTAGTGCTACAATAAAGAAAATTACTCTTGTAATATAAAAGTTGAATTCTACCAGACAAAATCTATTGTTTTGTTTGGTAGAATTTCAATAGAAAAATTATTATTTTATATAAAATTTACTATTTATGGAACTTGTACTACCCGGAATAGGTTTGATGTTTTGGATGACTTTGTCATTCCTGATATTACTTTTCATCTTAGGTAAATTTGGCTGGAAACCCATTATGGGAATGCTTAATAAACGAGAAAAAAGCATTACCGACGCACTTCAAGAAGCAGAAAAAACACGAGAAGAAATGAGATTGTTGAAAATAGACAATGAACTTCTCTTAAAACAAGCGAAAGAAGAACGCGATGCAATTGTATCGGAAGCTCGAAAAGTAAGTCAAAAAATGTATGATTCGGCAAAAGAAAAAGCAAATTTTGAAGCTGAACATATTATAGAAAGTGCTAAAGAAGCAATTCATTATGAAAAAATGAAAGCAATTGCCGATATTAAAAACACAATTGCTGACCTTTCAGTTGATATTGCCGAAAAAGTAATCTTACAAGAATTGAAAGACAAACAAGCACATTCTACTTATGTAAATAAATTATTAGATGATATCAAATTGAATTAGATGTAGATAATGAGAAGAACAAAACTTGCCAGTCGGTACGCTAAAGCGTTTTTTGAATTTGCACAAGAATACAATCAAGTTGAAAGAATCAGCAAGGATTTCTTATTGATAAATAAAGTTTTCCAAGAAAATAAAAATCTACAAACAGTCATTAATAGTCCTATTGTTCGTGTAGATAAGAAAATCAATATTATACGAGAAGTTTTTCAACAACATATAATAGATATAACATTAAAATACCTATTATTAATCTTACGCAAAGGACGAGAATTGCATTTAGATATTATCTGTGATGAATATGTGAAATTATATAAAAAATATAAAAACATCATCACACTTGATGTTTATAGCGCTTCCGAATTAGACAATAACAGTATTGACATCATTAAAAATAAAGTAGCAAACCATACAAATGCCGAAATTGAAATAATAAAACATGTAAGACCCAAACTTATCGGTGGAGTCCTCTTTAAGTTTAATGACTATTATTACGATGCAAGCATTAGAAAACAATTAGACCGAATAAAAAAAGAACTAATAGATACAACTTATCAACCTAATTTTTAATTTTAAGAATCAAATAAAAAATAAAATAGAATGGCAGAGATAAAACCTTCGGAAATTTCCGCAATTTTAAGACAAGAATTATCTAATTTCAATAACAATGTTGAATTAGAAGAAACAGGAATTGTTCTACAAGTAGGAGACGGAATCGCCCGTGTTTACGGACTTTCTCAAGCTCAAGCGGGAGAATTAATTTATTTTGAAAAAGACGATATTTATGGAATCGTACTTAACTTAGAAGATGACAATGTAGGAGTCGTACTATTCAGTGAAAGTAGACTATTAAATGAAGGCGATATATGTAGAAGAACAGGACGCATTGCTTCTATCAAAGTAGGAGAAAATATTTTTGGACGCGTTATTAATACATTAGGAGAGCCTATCGATGGCAAAGGACCTATTGAAGGAAAAACCTATGAACTACCTTTAGAGCGTAAAGCGCCGGGAGTTATTTTCCGTCAACCGGTTAAGGAACCTCTACAAACAGGTATCAAAGCTATTGATGCTATGATTCCTATCGGAAGAGGACAACGCGAATTAATTATCGGCGACCGTCAAATCGGAAAAACCGCCATCGCTATCGATACAATCATCAATCAAAAAGAATTTTATGATAAAGGCGAACCCGTTTATTGTATTTATGTAGCTATCGGTCAAAAAGGTTCCACAATTGCCAATACCGTAAAAACCTTAACGGATCACGGTGCTATGCCTTATACGGTTATTGTTGCAGCTTCTGCTTCCGACCCTGCAGCCATGCAATTCTATGCACCTTATGCAGGAGCATCTATAGGCGAATTTTTTAGAGACACCGGACGTCATGCACTCATTATATACGACGACCTTTCTAAACAAGCCGTTGCTTATCGTGAAGTATCTCTTTTACTACGTCGTCCCTCAGGACGTGAAGCATATCCGGGAGATATCTTTTACTTACACTCTCGCTTATTGGAAAGAGCAGCAAAAATTATTGAATCCGATGATATTGCACGTCAAATGAACGACGTTCCCGAATGCCTAAGACCTTTAATGAAAGGTGGTGGTTCGTTAACGGCACTTCCCATTATCGAAACACAAGCAGGAGACGTTTCGGCTTATATTCCGACCAATGTTATTTCAATTACCGACGGACAAATATTCTTGGAAAGCGGATTATTCAACGCAGGAATTCGCCCGGCTATTAACGTCGGTATTTCCGTATCTCGTGTAGGAGGAAATGCACAAATCAAATCAATGAAGAAAATTGCAGGAACTCTGAAACTCGACCAAGCTCAATATACGGAATTACAAGCTTTTGCAAAATTCGGTTCTGATGTAGATGCTGCTACACAAGCTATTTTAGATAAAGGAGCCCGTAACGTAGAAATACTAAAACAACCCCAATATACCCCTTATAAAGTAGAAAACCAAATTGCTATCATATATTGTGGAACCAATGGATTGCTACAAAAAGTTCCCGTTAATAGAATTGCCGATTTCGAAGCAGAATATTTACTATACTTAGAAAATAATCATGCCGACATTTTAGAAAAACTAAGAAAAGGAATAATAGAAAAAGAAATTACGGATGTTTTATACAATGTTTGTAATACTATTGCTAAAAAATACGAATAAAACTAATTTTATATGGCTAGTTTAAAGGAGATTAGAGTTAGAATTATATCTGTTCGTTCCACTCAGAAAATTACGAGTGCTATGAAAATGGTTTCGGCTGCCAAATTAAGAAGAGCCCAAACCACTATCATTAAATTCAGACCTTATGCAAAAAATCTGACCAATCTTTTAAATAATGTAATTTCATCGCGAACAGAAGACAAAAAAAATCCTTTAGAAGAAATACGCAAAGAGGAAAACGTTCTTATCGTTATGATTACTTCCAATAAAGGATTATGTGGAGGATTTAATAACAACGTTATTAAACTAACGGAATCTCTATTACAATCGACCTATCAAACACAACATCAACAAAATAAAGTCCAATTTATATGTATTGGAAGAAAAGCAAATGAATACTTGCAAAGAAAAAAATATCCCATTTATTCCATTCATAA
Source organism: Bacteroidales bacterium (assembly GCA_012519525.1). Classification (GTDB taxonomy): domain Bacteria; phylum Bacteroidota; class Bacteroidia; order Bacteroidales; family WCHB1-69; genus UBA5266. Next base: position 17,835 of record JAAYQB010000051.1, read on the forward strand.
CGATATTTTAGATACATGTACGTTTGAAAAAGTTGCTGCTATTGCCGAAAATATTATGCAACAATTTATTGACAAAAAAATTGATAAAGTCGAAATCGTTTACAGCCGATTTAAAAACGCAGGAACTCAACTGTTTGTTAATCAATCTTATCTTCCTATTGCTTTTGATGAAAACGAAAATCAAGCAAGCAATACCGATTATATTTTCGAACCCGACAAAGAACAGCTCTATGAGCAAATGATTCCATTGTTTATAAAAACAAAGCTATATCAAGCAGTTTTAGAATCGCTTGCTTCGGAACATGGCGCCAGAATGACGGCAATGCACAAAGCAACCGAAAACGCCAACGACCTTATCAAAGAACTCAATCTTACTTATAATAAATTAAGACAAGCTTCCATTACCAACGCTTTGATTGAAATGGTCAGTGCAGCAGAAAGTTTAAATACTAATTAATATAAAAAACCAAATAGAAAAGGACATCTTATTTAATTGTGAATAATATGTCCTTTTTTTTATTACTTTTGTACAAATGATTTGCTATTTATGATTCGAAAAATAAATATATTTTCTCTCTTTATTATTTTTACAAGCCTATTAATAGCCTGTAAAAAAGAAGAATTTAAAAAAATAAACGAAGTCATTCCTCAAAAAATAGTAAACGAAATAACAGAACACATACCTATTTATGAAGGAACAACCCCCCCAAAAATAGAAGGAAAATATATTTTTGCACCCTGCCGTGTTTTTTACTCTTCTTTTGCAGCCAATGTCAACGATTCATTGCCCGATTATAGCTTTACCCTTTCGAATCAAGAAAAAAAAACAGATAATAATTTTATCAAATTCATTGGCGATAATCAATTATTGCGAATAGATAGTTGCGAAAATGCTTATCTTGTCGGAACCGATAAAAATTTTACACTATACTATGCAGCTAAAGGACAGCATTATTCAGGAATAAATTACAAAGCTGCATTAATACTAAGCGGAACAACAACGGAAAATGGATTGACAAACTGTTTTCTAACTATCGTACTCTTAAGTAAAACGGCAAATGCTTCCGACACTTTAATAATGCCTGTTAATTCTTTCCGTATTATCAACGATAAAGACAATATCGTTGAAAAACAGATATAATTATAAAAAAATATAGCGTAATGAAAAAAATCATTTTCTTTCTGATTTTTATACTTACAACAAATATAGGAAAGACACAGTCTTCCAATTCTTCCACGTTGAATGACGCGTTGAATGATATGATTAATAATTGTTTAAACAATTGCCTATCGAAAATAAATATTTCAATACATTGCTGTCCGATAAAATTTCTGTACGGAAAAAATCAGTACTGATTCCAAACAATGGAATTTAAAGCCGAAATCCTTCCAAAATTCAACCTATTTTTTTAGCCTTTATCTCTGCATAAATTATAAATCTCTGTAAAACAGCGAGAAAAAATTTTAAAAAAATGAAAAAAAAATAAAAAAAAGGAAATAGTATTATATCTTTGTAGCGTACAATTATACATAAATAATGTTATTCACATGAAAAGTGCTCAAAGACATATCGCCTTACTTTTCTTTCC
>JAAYQB010000052.1 GCA_012519525.1 Bacteroidales bacterium
ATTTTTTTAAAATTTTTTCTCGCTGTTTTACAGAGATTTATAATTTATGTAAAGATAAAGGGTGAAAAAATAGGTTAAATTTTGGAAGGATTTCGGCTTTAAATTCCATTGTTTGGAATCAGTCCTGATTTTTTCCGCACAGAAATTTTATCGGACAGCAATAAATTATTTTGCAATAATTAATTTTTTCGTAATGTAATTACGGTTATTTTTAACGATAGCATACATATATACTCCCGTTGCCCAAGAGTTTACATCTAAACTAATTGTATTGCTTCCGCTTTCCAAAGCCTGTTGAAAGACAATATCGCCCGTAATGGTATAAACACGTAAAAACGCATTATCTGTGTTTTCAAGTATATAGTTAAACTTTACTTTATCCTTTGCGGGATTAGGATATACATTCAACACGACATTTTCTTGCAGTGCTGCAATAGCATTGTTCGTGCAATTATATTCAATGTAAGCAGCCGCTGAATCGTTTTTGTTATTTTTATCATAAAAAACATAAAGTACATAAAAGCGTCCTTTTGTCGAAGACATAAAATCTGCCGTGAAATTTTCGCAAATATCATCTGCATTAATGTCAATAGGCGTAGGACTTACCGTGGTTTCAGGCGGATAACATGCGTCCCAACAAAAACTAATAATAACCCCTTCAGCTGTAAGAATATCATATCTTTTAACCATGACACTCTTCGTCGAAGATGAAATGTTTTTTACTGTTATAAACTGTTGGTCTAAATTATCCAAGAGGACATTAACGGAAATAGTATCTCCGTTAATCATTTTAGTATCATTGTAGTACAACTCTAAGGATTGTGCATTGGCAAATAAAATGCAAGAAAAAAATGTTAAAATTGATAATGTCTGCTTCATATTATAAATATTTTAATTTTACTTTCCTTTTTAAACAAAAACTGCACCAAATTATTCGTTCGGTGCAGTCAATTAATTTTTAAAAAAAATTATTATGAAAAAGTTTAATTTGCTAACTCAGGTGCCATTACCGACACATAGGATCTTCCATTGGTTTTTTTCTTAAAAACAACGGTTCCGTCAATCAAAGCAAAAAGGGTATGATCTTTCCCCATACCTACATTTTCACCCGGATTATGAACAGTACCTCTTTGACGTACAATAATATTACCTGCTGTGGCAAACTGTCCACCATAAATTTTAACACCTAAACGTTTACTTGCCGATTCACGACCGTTTCTTGAACTTCCTACTCCTTTTTTATGTGCCATGATGTTGTTATTTTAAATGTTTTATGCTTCAATATTATTGATTTCTATTCTCGTTAAATACTGACGATGTCCATTTAACTTTTGATATCCTTTTCTACGTTTTTTCTTAAAAACAAGAACTTTATCGCCTTTAAGATGGTCTAAAACAGTTGCCGTAACTTTTGCATTCGGTAAAATCGGTTTTCCTATCTTAATTTTGCCGTCTTGTTCGGTCAATAATACTTTATTAAATTCTATTTGCGTCCCTTCTTCAGCATTCAGGCGATGAACAAAAATCTTCTGATCTTTTTCAATCTTAAACTGTTGCCCTGCTATTTCTACAATTGCGTACATGATTATTTAATTACTTTTATCCTTTTAAGAATTTAGTTTGCAAAAGTACAAAAAAATATCATACGTTTTATCTTATTTTTATAAAATTTTATTTTTTTCTTTTTTCCAAATAATTATTCCATGTTTTCTCATCGCCATTGAAGACGTTAATATCAACATAATCAGTTATTCCATCTATCTTACCCGTATGTGTTTTCTGCCAAAAAACCCATTGAGAAGGATGAGTCTCTTTCGACTTAAAAGACGAAATCCACAAAGAATGATTGGGAAAGTTTCTTTTAATATACCTTTCATACCCCTTTGTGTTGGTATAAATTAAAACTTCGGTTTTAGTTTCTTTTTCTACTTTTGTTATAAACTCTCTAAGATTATTAATCGTCGTTTGGTAATCGAATGAGGGCTTCCCGTATTTAGGATGTTCTTCTACATCAATAACCAACGGTAAATCAAATTCATAATCGTTCACCTTGTTTAAAAAATTCACTGCTTGGTCTTTTCCATTAACATTGAACACAAAATAATGATAAGCACCTATGGGTAAATCATGATTTTTGGCATTCATATAATGTACGTCAAATAAATTATCCACATAATTTCGTCCGCTTGTAGCCCGAATAAACACAAAATCTATTTGCGGTGCTACTTTTTCCCAATTAATATGGGGTTGATAACGAGATATATCTATTCCGCATATACTGTCCTCTGTTTTTATTTCGTTAAGAGTAAACAATGTGGAATTATCAGCTTGTTTGTACTTAATAACAAGCAATATTACAATGACTAATGTCCCAAAAAATAAAGAAATAAAATACGGTACGGATTTACTTTTTTTCGACATTATAACAATAGAAAATTATTTTAAAACAAAATAACAGAATAATCGTTATCTTATTGTTTAAATATAAAAAAATAATTATGAACAAGCATTTATTTTTTATTCTTCTATTTAGTAGCGTTTTTTTTACGGGATATACACAAAAAAAATATCCTTGCGAATTGGAAATAGACAAAAAAGCTCAAAAACTGTACGATAAAGCAAGAGCTGCCTATAGTAAAGGCGATAAGGCAAAAGCAAAGACTTATTATAAAGAAGCTATTGAAATACAGGACGATTGGGCTGCACCTTATTATCGTTTAGGATTAGACCTTGTACTTGTAATAGAGAAACAGCCTATGTCATTTGAAAAAAACTATCCTCTTGCTGTTGATTACTTTAAAAAAGTTATTCAATTATGTCCGGAATACAATATAGACGTTTATTATCATTTGGGAAAAATGTACTATCATGCCGGACTGTATGATCAAGCTACCCTCAATTTTGAAAAATATTTAGAAGATTTGGACAAAGTCCCTGCACATCGTAAAGAAGAAATAGAATTATTAGTTTCTTATGCCGATTTGTACGATAAACTCTACAAAAATCCCGTAGCATTTGACCCTCAGCCTGTTGAATACATTTCCAGCCAACACCATGAATACATGGCTACCATAACCCCCGATAACGATTATTTTTTATTTATAAGAAACAAATTAGACACTGTTCCTCAACGATTTGGCGGAAAGGAAAAATATGAATACAGAGAAACATTTACCATCAGCGAACGTCAAGAGAATGGAAAATTTACTTACGGGACTCCCCTTCCCGAACCTTTTAATCAAAGTAAAAACGAAGGCGGACCTACTATAACCGTTGACAACAGATACATGGTTTTCACAAAATGTGCTAATACGTTAATCAATATAGATCAAGTGTATTACAATTGCGATTTGTATTATTCGGAATATGTAGACGGCTATTGGGGTCCCATTACCAATTTAGGAAAAAACATCAACCGAGATGACACCTGGGAATCACAAGCCAGCATTAGTCCCGACGGGCAAGTTTTATTTTTTGTCAGCGACCGACCCGGAGGAATCGGCGTCGGCGAATACGATACCGTTCGCACGTATGACATTTACTACTCAACTCGCGATGCCAATGGAAATTGGAGAGTAGCACAAAACATAGGCAAACCTATTAATACCGAAGAAAGCGAGAAAACTCCTTATATTCATAGCGATAAAAAAACTTTATATTTCTCGTCTACAGGTCATCCCGGATTAGGCGGCTACGATATTTTCATCTCTCGCTTAGGCGAAAACGGCAAATGGAGCAAACCCGTCAATATAGGACATCCGATTAATTCCGAAAATGACGATGTGGGATTATTTGTCAATACGTTGGGAAACAAAGCCTATTTTTCCACCAATCGTTATTCGGGAAATTACGATATTTATGAATTTGATTTATACAAAGAGGCACAACCTAATAAAGTAGTGCTTGTGAAAGGAAATCTTGATTTTGACAAAGAAAATGCCGCCGACATTAAAATACAACTGCAAAATGTTGATAGCAAAAAAATACAAGATATTAACGTTGATGAAAATACAGGAAAATATGCCTTTATCATTTCCGAAACGGAAAGTGATTATCTTTTATCAGCCAAACAAGAAGGAGCGGTTTATGACCTAAAATACATTGCAGCAAAACATCTTATAGATGAAGGAAGCGTAGAGTTGAAAAATGTAGATATGAAATTAGAAGCAATAGAAGTTGGACACTCTTATCAAATTAATGATATTTATTTTGCTACCAATTCCTCGGAATTAACAGAGCAATCAAAAAATATTATTGAAATTTTAATTGATTTTATGAACGATAATCCAAGCATCGCAATTGAAATTCAAGGACATACCGACAACATAGGTCAACGAAAAGACAATATGATTCTTTCGAACGAAAGAGCAAAAGAAGTATATAATTACATTATCGAACGTCACATAGAGCCTTCGCGTTTAACCTACAAAGGCTATGCCGACACCCAACCCATCGCAACAAACGATACGGAAGAAGGAAGAGCCTTAAACAGACGTACCGTTTTTGTGATTCTCGAAAAATAATGTCAACAACAATTTTAAATTTATGCATAAAATCTTGCTCGTTTTCCATAATTTTTAATTTATCTAACACTAACATATATTAACGTTTACGACTCAAAACTGCCTTATTTTCTTTTACACAAAAATTTTTGGCAATATATTTGTATTGTTTGCACCTATTAGTTGATGTACTTACAATTTTATTGTAAATATCTCTAATTTTTATTTACCTTTGTATTTATGATAGAACAAGGCATTCTTAACGATAAATAACTATATATCAATAGAATTAAAAATATTTTTGATGAGATTATTTAAAAAGAAATTATCAAACAGACGATATGCTATTTATACATTGCTGTTTCTATTCATAGTAAAAGGAACTTTTATGAGCGTTTATGCACAAGAAAAACTAAGCGAGCAAGCACGTAAATTGGTAACTCCTACTACCGGTGTTGTTTATGGTACCGTCGTAGATGAAGCAGGAAATATGCTTGAATATGCAACCATTACCATACTTACAGTAAAAGACTCTTCCTTAGTAACCGGCGGAATTACAAACGAAAAAGGTGTATGTATTATTCATCCGATACCGTGGGGAACCTATATAGCTAAAATTAGTTTTATCGGTTATAGCAATGTTTTTACTTCTTCATTTACACTCTCTAAGTCCTCGCCTATTCATAGTTTGCAAAAACAAAAAATGCAACTTTCTCAAAAAATGATAGAAGGCGTTACCGTCAAAGCGGATAAAGAAATGCTTCAAAGTAATTTAGATAAAAAAGTATTCAATATAGATAAAAGTATTGCTGCCGAAGGTGCTACCGCACTCGAAGTGTTAGAAAATATTCCTTCCGTCAATGTGGATATTGAAGGGAATGTATCATTAAGAGGCAGTTCAAGTGTTACCATACTGATTGACGGACGTCCTACCAACCTGACAATGGATCAAATTCCTTCCAGTATGATAGAAAGTGTTGAATTAATTACCAATCCTTCGGCACGATACGAACCCGACGGTGTTTCAGGAATTATCAATGTTGTATTGAAAAAGAAAAAAGAAAGCGGCTTCAACGGAATGATAAGTGTAGGTAGCAGCATAACTAATTTAGATGCTAAATTTTATTTAGGAAGAAATAATATTTCGACCAATATTAATTATAGATATAACAAAATCAATGTATTTGCCAATTATGATTTTCGCAATAGGAACTCTCATAATCGTAGCTCATTAAACAGAGAAACTATCAATAGCGACACTGTCGCTAACAGTAGCGATACCTCTACTATAGACCAATTTTCCAATAGCGAAGGCAAAGGAAATTCCCATAACTTACGTACAGGGATAGATTATTTTATCAACAAACAAAACACTCTTTCATTCAACGTATCATACGGTAGTTTTAAAAGGGGAAATATGTCGAATACTAATAGCGAATCTACCATAAGCACCTCAGATATATTTGATAAAAAATATACCTTAAACAATCAAAATAACTTTGCCAACCAAAATATGAGTGCTAATCTTTTTTACAAACATAACTTCAACAAACCCAATCAAGAACTTACTATTGACTTGTATTACACTCGCATGTGGGGCGACAACACATCGTTTGCCATCGAAGATTATAGTATCCCGATTAATAGAATGGATTTCTATAACAAAGCCGTTACTACAACTGACAATAACTTCATAACAGGACAAATAGATTTTGTAACACCTGTCGGAAACGGAGGTCGTATTGAAACCGGTTATAAATTTTCCATGCGTAATACGATGCAAGAATATCATCAATACATTGGTAGCGACACTAACAATTTAAAAGAAAACATATCCGACGCTAACAACTATAATTACGACGAATACATCAATGCCGCCTATTTTATTTATTCCAATACCGTTAAAAAGAAATTTAAATACCAAATCGGACTACGCGGTGAATTAGCGAACAATGTGTTCTTCCTTCGTAATGTGGACACTAACACCCGAAGTTTTTATCCCAATATTTTTCCTACCTTACATTTAGCTTATGATATCAATAAAAACAATACTATTTCGTTAAGTTATAGTATGAGAGTAAGAAGACCCAATATTTTTCAATTAAATCCCTACGTGAATAATTCCGACCGATTTAATTTATCGGTAGGAAATCCCCATCTTAAACCCGAACTAACCAATTCGGTCGAATTGGGTTATCAATATTACAACGACAAACTTAGCGTAACGACAAATATTTTTTACCGTCATAGATACCAAATGATTAGCCGATATACAAAATTGCTAAACGATTCGGTCAGTCTTACGTCATTTCAAAATTTCGACCAAGCACAATCCTATGGAATAGAAGCCTATTATACCCACACTTTATTCAAATGGTGGAAAATAAATTTGAACGGTACTTTTTATCAAACACTAATTGATAACCGTTTAGAAATGATAGACCCTAACTTACTAAACGACTGGAGTTGGAACGTAAGAGGTACGTTTACCTTTATACTTCCTAAAGATTTTGACATACAGCTAACAGCCAACTATAATTCGCCAATGATAACCACGGGAAGCATGGGAGGTTTCGGCTGGGGAGGCGGTAGCGGACAAGGACGTATAGACCAGCAATGGTCAATGGACATTGGTTTTAAAATGCTGTTTTTCAAGAAAAATATGACCCTAAGCCTTCGTGTTAGCGACATATTCGCTACTCGAAAAAGCAATATCTATACATACGGAAGCAGTGAATCTTTAAGTTTCGAGGCATACAGCTTCCGCCAACGCGACAGTCGCCAAATATCCTTATCTCTATCCTATAAAATCAATAACTATCGTCCAAAGAAACACGAACAAGGTGGTGTATTTGACGAAATATACGAAGAATAAATAATGAGAACAAAATATTTACATATAATTTGCCGGAGCTGTATTTTAACAATACTATTATGTGCGTGCAAACCACCCAAAACATTTCCGATTATACCTTATATCGAATTTAGAAGTTTTACTAAAATTGATAATGGAACAGGCAAAGACGATAAAGGTATTTTAGCTATTTATTTCACTGACGGAGACGGAAATATAGGCTCAAAAGAAAACGAAAAAGATACTTCTTATAATTTTTTTATGAATTATTTTGAATGCCAAGAAGGTGTTTGGACTGAAACGGATTTCTCTACTAATTTTAATTTCCGCTTGCCCATCATTAATACTTCCGACAAAGAACAAGCATTGGAAGGCATCATTGAATTGGAAATATTTTTCAATAATCCACGTTCAGCCTACGATACTATACGCTTCGAATGTTGGTTGTTTGACCGCGATAGTAACGAAAGTAATCATATTTTTACACCACCTATTATTGTAAATAAATAAAATGACGATATGAAACAAACATGCCCGACTAATTTCAATACACAATCTAATGATTATAAAGCATATAAGTTTCGTATGACCATCAACTTAAAATGAAGAATACATGAAAAAAATTCCGGTTTTAATTTTCTTTTTTGCCCTCGTCAGCTATGCTTATCCGCAAGAATTGCATTATGTTTTTCAAGATATTACTCGTAAAAATCTACGCATGGGTGCCGATAAAATTGATGTCTACTTTCCTTTTATACAAAACAAAAGAGTAGCCGTCTGTGCCAATCACACGACTACCATAGGCGATATACATTTAGTAGACAGTTTATTATCTCTGAAAATAAACATAGTGAAAATATTTTGTCCCGAACACGGTTTCAGAGGAGAAGCTGAGGCAGGAAAAAAAGTAAACAATAGCATTGATAAAAAAACAGGCATTCCTATCGTATCGCTTTATGGAAGTCATAAGAAACCAGATAGCAACGACTTAGCTAATGTAGATGTCATTTTATTCGACATTCAAGATGTAGGGGCTCGATTTTACACTTACATTTCCACTATGCACTACATTATGGAAGCTGCTGCCGAAAATAAAGTAGTAGTCATCGTTTTAGACCGACCCAATCCCAATGGCTACTGGGTAGACGGACCTGTATTAAAAAAAGAATTTGCTTCTTTTGTAGGCATGCACCCCGTCCCTATCGTTCACGGAATGACAATAGGAGAATATGCTAAAATGATTAATGGCGAAAAATGGTTGGCAAATGCTCAAAAATGTCTTTTACAAGTTATTACCATGCAAGGTTATCATCATAGCTTTCGCTATCAATTGCCTATCAATCCGTCGCCCAACCTTTCGAGCATGACGGCAATCTACTTATATCCAACACTATGCTTATTCGAAGGGACACCTTTAAGCATTGGACGCGGTACCGACAAACCTTTTTGTTTATTAGGCTATCCCGATTTGCCGATAGGCACTTATCAATTCACACCCAAGAGCATTCCCAATGTAGCAACCAATGTGCCTTGTCAAAATAAAAAATGCAACGGCTTTGATTTAACCGATTTGGGAAATATCATAATGAAAAACAGGAATTTCATCAACATTGATATTCTCATCGAAATGTATCGTAATTTTCCGGATAAAGATGCTTTTTTTACTCCTTTTTTCGATAAATTAGCAGGAACAGATGCACTTAGAAAGCAAATCATCGAAGGAAAAACTGCCGAAGAAATTCAGCAATCATGGGAAGAAGATATCATTGCATTTAAAAAAATAAGAAAAAAATACCTTCTTTATGGAGATTTTGAATAAATAAACCAATCAATCAATAATAATAATTAACTAATTCTGTTATTTTATTGATAGTATAAGTTTTTTATGATAGAAATAATTAAACATCTCGACATTAGTATTTTACTATATATAAATGGATTACACACTCCTTTTTTAGATACGCTTGTCTTCTTTATGACAAAATTGTGGTTCTGGCTTCCGCTTTTTGCATTTTTCATTGTTTATATTTTCAAAAAATACAAAAAAAAAGCATGGATTATATTCTTATTATGTGCTATTTCAGTAACTTTAACCGACCAAGGTTCGGTAGCTATTAAAAATCGTGTACAACGACTACGACCCAGCCATAATGTACAATTAGAAAATCAATTGCACCTCCGCACTTCTAAAGAAGGAAAGGTGTATCGTGGTGGGAATTATGGTTTTGTGTCGTCCCATGCAGCCAATAGCTTTGGCATTACCGTTTTGCTTATTTTTTTCCTTGCTCCTTATACTAAAAATGCGTGGTGGATATTTCCCTCGTGGGCAATCATTTTCTGTGTAACCCGCATTTATTTAGGTGTACACTACCCTACCGACATCCTTGCCGGCGCTTTGTTAGGGATAGCCGTTGGTGCTATGCTTATTTTTATCTACTCTATTTTTACTAAAAGCAGACCTAAAATTATTTTTAAAGAAAGTTTAAACTCTACCAACTCATTCTTTAATGATGCCATTACAGCTATCAATCCGACCAAACTGACCAAACATTTCCCTTGTTTATCAATTGTTTATACGTCTTTTCAAACAAAAGGACGAGGACAACAAACAAACGAATGGGTAAGCGAAAAAGAAAAGAATGTTTTGATGAGCATAGTGCTATATCCTACGATTTTACCGTCTAAACAATTTATTATTACTCAATGGGTTTCTTTGGCAATCGCCCATTTTTTAGAAAAAGAAATCGGACTTAAAAATGTTACTATCAAATGGCCCAACGACATTTATGTCGGGGATAAAAAAATTGCGGGAATTTTGATAGAAAACACCATTCAAGGAAATCGTATTTCTTATAGCATTGCAGGTATCGGATTGAATGTCAATCAGAAAAATTTCCCCGAATGGATACCCAATCCCACTTCTATTGTTATAGAAGCTCAAAAAGAATACGAGATACTATATGTTATCAAAAAAATCAGACAACACATTCGAAAACAAATAAAATTAAATGCGACTACGCTTCATCAACATTATCTTGAGCGTTTATACAGAAAAGACATTTACAGTGATTATAAAATCATAGCTTCATCCGAAATAAAAACAATGAAAATCGTCAATGTTAGCCCTGAGGGAGTGTTGCATACCGAGACGGAAAAAGGCGAATTGATGAATTTTCATTTTCACGAAATACAATATTTATGAATTCAATAACAGGTATTATCACTACATTAAACGAAGAACATAACATAGCCGATTGCATTGCCTCTTTACAATTAATATGCAATGAAATTATTGTTGTGGATTCGTTAAGCAGCGACAAAACTACTGCTATAGCCGAATCGCTTGGAGCAAAAGTATATTTGCAATCCTATCTCGGCGATGGAATACAAAAAAATGTCGCCTTACAATACGCTTCCAATCAATGGGTTTTCAGTTTAGACGCCGATGAGCGTATTTCGCATGAATTAGCCGAAGAAATCAATGCTCTCGACTTAGATACAACTAATTATGAGGCTTATGCCGTAAAAAGAAAAAACTATGTCGGCAGTCGTTGGATAAAAGCCTGCCGTTGGTATCCTGATTATTTAATACGACTTTATCGAAAAGATAAAACCCGCTTTGCCGACGTAAAGCAACATGCTTCAGTACCTTCGAACAACAAAAAACACCTAAAAAATGCTATTATCCATTATAGGTACAACAATATTGGAGAAGTTTTTTCAAAACCTTCGCGCAACTACAGCACAAGAGGTGCTAAAATACTGTATCTACAAGGGAAAAAAGCCAACTGCTTCTCGCCTATTCTTCATGGAAGCGTTGCTTTTATTAGTAATTATTTTCTACGTGGAGGCATTTTCGGAGGCATTGACGGCTTATCGCTCTCGCTCGCTATCTCTATTAACAGCTACCTTAAATACGCCAAACTATTAGAATATCAAAGAGATCCTAAAGTGTTAGCCGAGGAAAATTTCGACTCTGTTTGGTAGATTATTGTTCTATTTCTTTACCTTATCGCCCGAAAACGTAATTACTTTTACATCCATTATATCGTATAATTCATACGATAAGTTCATATCCAAATGATCTGTTGAAAAAGTTAGTTTACAAGTAGCTTTCTTAATTTGCTCACCTGAGACAGAGGGAAAAATCAATTGAATAATAGTAACTAATTGCGTTCCTGACAATTCATATTGCGTATCCGATTTCTTGGTCAACGGCATTGCATTCATATAAAGCAATTCTTCGTCTAAAGGATCATTCGTGATTAATATTTTTATATTATCTTTTTTCTCAGAAGAACTTCCTACGCTTGAAGATAAAGAACCCTGATAAGTTCCCGAATATTTATTGGGAACTACTTTTTCACAGTTAGTCAATGAAATAACTATTGCTAATACACTCAAAATCGAAATAAATCTTTTCATATTTATATTATTTTTTTTAATGTTACGATTGTCTGCAAAAATACACTAAATTTTCCAATTATAGATAAGCGAATTTATCATTTAATAAAAAATATCCAACTAAATAGCATTTTTTTCATTTAGGTA
>JAAYQB010000053.1 GCA_012519525.1 Bacteroidales bacterium
AAGTTAAGTAAAACAATTGAAACTTATTTTACAAGTAGTTTGAAACGGTAGTGTACCACCTTATTCTTTTTAACCGCAAAGAACGCAAAGAAACTCTGCGACCTTAGTGCATTCTTTGGGAACTCTGCGGTAAAAAAATAACAAAATATGTCAACTTTTTTCAGGACATGACGGTAATTTTTTCTAAATATTTTTCCATTAAGCGAGAAATGGGATAGTCGGCTATTCGGTCAAAAGAAATAGGGATAAAATCAGCATTATTAATTGCTTTATCAACACTAATATTTATAAATACGGCTATAATAGTTTGATGCGATAAAATATGTTTGTAGGTAGATGAAACGGATAGAATCTCCCAATTAAGGTTTGTAAACAGGTTTTGAACGGCAGGATGTGCGATAAGTTTTTCACAATCAATTGTTTCATCTAATTCTAAGAGTGGAAATTCATACAGTCCTTTCCAAATATCTTTTGATTTTCTTTTTTGAATGTATATTTTGTTTTGGTAGCTGATATGAAAATAGTAGAAATAACGATTACGAGTTTTTATTTTCTTTGTTTTTACGGGTAATTCCGTTTGTTCATAATGCAAATTAGCATAGCAAACATTTGAAAAACAGCAGTTTTTACAATCCGGATTCGCAGGAGCGCATTGTGTAGCTCCAAAATCCATAATTGCTTGATTAAAAGCGGACGGATTTTTTTTGCACATCAATTTATTTGCCAATTGACGAATTTCTTTTTTCCCTTTTGTACTGTCGATGGGCTCGTATACTCCAAAAATCCGAGATAAAACACGCAGTACATTTCCGTCAATAACGGCATACGGCAATTGATAGGCAAAGGACGCAATAGCCGCTGCCGTATATTCTCCTATTCCTTTTATTTTTAGTATTTCATTATAAGTAGTAGGAAATTTTCCCTGATAGTTTTCCATTAAGTAAACAGCTGCTGCATAAATATTGCGGGCTCGTGTATAATATCCTAAGCCTTGCCAATATTTTAAAACTTCTTGTTCACCGGCTTCATAAATAGATGAAATACTAGGAAAGCGTTCGATAAAACGGATATAATAATTCAAGCCTTGCGAAACACGTGTTTGTTGCAGTATGATTTCCGATATCCAAATTTTATAAGGATTTTTTTCTTCTCTCCAGGGGAGTGAGCGTTTGTTTTTTGCATACCAATTTAATAAAATAAAAGCAAAATTATCCGACATGCAATTTTAACGAATAAGTGTAACATTCCCTTTGCGGAAATAAAACAACTCGCCTAAGCAAGTTGCTTCTAAATAATAAACATAAACTCCGGGCGAACAATCTTTTCCTCTAAACGTTCCATCCCAGCCGATATTAATATCGTAAGTTTCGAATACTTTTTCTCCCCATCTGTCGTAAACAGCAAAATGAATGTCTGTCAATAGTTTTCCTCTTACGTATAAAACGTCATTATTATTATCATTATTTGGAGTAAAAGCATTAGGCACAAAAACATAGGGGTCATCGCAAATTACATCAAGCACAAAAATAGTTACGGTATCCCATTCTTTACAACCGAAGCTATCGGTTACGCTTACGGTATAAGTAGTTGTGTTTTTTGGTGTTGCTATCGTTTTAACTCCTGTGGTTGTGCTTAAATCTTCCGGAGGAGACCATAAATAAGAAAAGGCTTTTCCTAAGTCGGTAGCTTTTAAAGTAGTAGATTGACTTCGATATAAGACGGTTGTATCTGTCGTAATTTTTATTTTTTGAGGAAAATAACTAGAGTCTTCAACAAAAATTGTCAGTATTTTTTTGCACCCATTGCTATCTACAATTGTAACGGTATTATCCCCATAGCATAACTTTTTCGCATGATTGGTTTTTTCACCGTTACTCCAATCGAAAGTATAGGGAGGTTTTCCTCCTTTTACACTAACAATTGCTTCCCCAAGACACACTTCTACACAAGGGGTTTTAATTATTTCACAATCTACATCCAAAGAATCAAATTGTAGCAACGTTAATATTGTATCTATTTCACATCCATTGGTATCCACTACTCGTAAGGAATACGTTCCTTCGCCTATGTTAGCAAGCGTATCCTTACCTAAAACATCGTCCCAATAATAACGATAGGGAGCTGTTCCTCCTGAAATATGTGCAATTATTTTTCCATTGTAATAACTGTAACACGAAGGTTGTATCATTTCTATTTCTTTAAAAGTCAAAGGCATAGGTGAATGGACAATGGGGAATATTCTCTTAGTACAATATGCCGTATCTTTTACATAAATATCATAAATACCGGCACATAATCCTGTTGCCGTATCTTTGTCGTAACCGTTTTTCCATTGATAAATATAAGGAGGATAACCGTCGGTAGCGAACAAAGCTATGCTTCCATCGCAATCGCCATAGCAAGTAACTCTTTTTGTCAAATAAGTTACATTAAAGTTAGAGGTATCGATAATTTGAATTACGGCAGTATCTTGACATTGATTTTGGTCTGTTACAACAAAAACATATTCTCCGGCACAAAGATCGGTAATGGAATGAGTAGTATCGCCTGTTATCCACCAATAAGAATAAGGCGGGATTCCTCCTGTTGCTCCTGCCGAAGCATAGCCGCTACAAGTGTCGTTGCAATAGACCAATGTATTGGTATCGAAAAAGAAAGTATTGATTTTTGGAGGTTGAATTAAAGTTGTATCAATGAGATACACACAGTTGTTGGAATCGAGTATGCGTACACGATAATTTCCGGCAGGAAGATTTTCTGCTTTATGATTTTTTCCTACATTATTATACCATTGAAAAACACAAGGCGAGCTATTAGAATCCAAATGGATAATAATATGTCCATCATGGAAACCGTAGCAACGAATGTGTTTGATATCTAATTCATAGTCAATAGTAAATACATCTACAAAAATGGTATCTTTTCCTTTACAGCCATGTTCGTTGGTAACGGTTAAATAAAAATTCATCGGTTTTTTAGGTGCAATCAAAGGTTTTGACGAATTAGCCCCCGATACAATAGAAGATGTGGGTTGCCAAGAATAAGATAAAGTTTTTCCTGCTTGATGAAGCGTTATATGAGACTGTAAATAAATCGAATCCCCACTGCAAAATTTAGGAAGACTATCAATAGATGTTTGTATTTGCGAGCCTATAATTGTTACACTATCGTACAATGTACAATACGCATTCGACATTTTAATAAAATAAGTATGTGTTTTTTTAAGAACATCTTTTCCTGTCTTTTGCGATATGGGACGATTCAATGTGTCGGTAAAATTGCGATTTGACGACCAAATATATTGCTCGCCGCCGGTTGAGATAACATTTAGTAAAAGAATCGTATCTCCAATACATCCCGTATCTTGTGGTCCAGCGTCTAAGTAAACGGGAATCACATTAACCACTTGACGAAATGTATCGACACAGAAACCGTCGCTAATATATAAATGATAAATTTGAGTAGAAGTATTGGAAGCGATAGGATTAGCAATTTTAGGATTATTTAGCTTAGTGGTAGGTTCCCACGAGTAAGACACATTGGGATTGGCAGCAGGCGAGATTCCTATTTGTATAAAATCGCCTTGGCACATTGTTTTTGTCGGTAAAGTATCGATTCTATTGGATAACACCAATATTTCACGTACCAAAGTATCGTAAAAGTTACAACTTCCCGTATCGCTTACGACGAGTTTTACTTTATAAACTCCTGATTTTGTGTATAAATGAGAAGGATTTTTTTGATTAGAATAAGTCCCGTCTCCAAAATCCCAATAAAAAATAGAAGAGGCTTCTGAAATTAATTGCGACCGATTGTCGAAATGAACCGTATAAGGTGCGCAAATCGTATTAGGACAAATAAAATCGGCAACTACAGCAGGTAAGTTAAAGTCTATTTTTACTACTCCTAAATTACAATTTTTACTATTATTAGTAGGACTTACTACTCCCGGCGTAACGGGTAAATCTTGATTGCCTCCACATCCTGCACAAATAGCCTGATAAATAAATCCTTTTTTATCAAAACGACTTGTTCCGCCATCTACGTGTTCCGCTGATCTATTTCCGCCAAAGTAAGTGGCAAAAACCAATCTTGAAGCATCTTCACTTAAGCTAAAAAAATAAAAATCATTGTTATCCGTTGTTTTTTGAAAAGCATCTGCTGTAATTGGAAGTCCGCTTGTTCCACTTAAAGGATTGCCGATATGACTGTTGACAGCCGGTGAACCCCAACCCGAAACATAAATGTTTTTACATAAATCAACCATCAGAGCACTTGGTGATATGTCAGGTCCGGCTCTACCGCTACCAAAAGCCGTTGACCAAATGACATTGGATAAATCGGGGGAAAGTTTACTTATGAATTGTCCTCCGTCAGGAATATACCATGTTGCATTTTTGACCCAAGCGGTACCGGTTGCATCTGTTAATCCCATTACATATACATTGTTTGATTTATCCAATTTGATTAAATAATTTTGGTCAAATCCACTTTTGCCATAATGAGTAGAATGTATTAGCTGATTTCCATTCGTTGCTATTTTGGCAATAAATCCGTCGGCAACACCTCCTCCGTAATTAGGTTGTGTTACTCCATTGGTCGTTGGAAAATTTATAGAATAAGTCCCGCCACAAACATAAATGTTGTAATCTTTATCGAGAGCCATGCTATACACAGCGTCTGAACTGTCTCCTCCTAAATAAGATGCCCAGATAAGATCACTTAAATCATAGTTAAATTTTGCAATAATTCCATCTTGTCTACCTCCTCCATAAGACTGTTGAAAAGCAGATGATGTTGTCGGAATATTTCCCGAAGATGTGCTGGAAACAATATAAACATTACTGAACTCATCAACCATGATTTCGCCTCTTACTTCATCGGCATAATTTTTTCGTAAAATAGGATCAGTGCTTAATCCGTCGTTTCCACTTCCTCCATAATAGGTGCTTCCTAACAATTGCGAACCGCTCTCATTGAATTTGGCTATTGCAATATCAACTCCCGTTAGGTATTGTATGGTGTTGGTCAAAGTAAAAAAAGTTCCTCCGTTAAAGGAAGTATCAAAAGCATTGGGACTAACAGCAAAATCCAAAGAAGAGGTTGTTGCCAGCACATAAAGTTCATTGTTGTCGTTTACTATAAGACTATGAGGAACTTCGCTACCGCTACCTCCTAAGTAAGTAGAAAAAATAAGCGTATCGCCATTGGGACTAAATTTAGATATTCCTATGTCATTAGACCCTGAACCGTATAGAGATTGGTATGTTCCAACAGTAATCGGATAGCCTATTCCAAAAACACTACCGCCGGCATATAAATTGCCGTAAGCGTCATAAGTAGCAGTATATCCCCAGTTGTCGGCAGTAGAACCTGTGTAAGAACAAAATACCAATGTAGGGTCTATAATTAAAACTCGTGAAGTATCATAATCGCTTATTTTAAAAGATAAAGTATTATCCTTCAGTGTAAATTCACAAATAATAGGAATTTCTTCGCCTAAGTCATTGAGTTGATAAGCATATGGTTTTAGTTCTACTACTTCATGTTTACTACACAATAAATAAAGATTTCCTTTTTTCAGATACATTTTATCTACTCCTTCATAGCTCATACTTATTTCCTTGGGATTTCCTCCTTGATGAACTATAAACTCGTATTTAAGCGAATGATTTTTTTCATAATACTTCATGTCTATTCCCTTATACAAATTTTCGTATGTAATGGAATGATACTTGTGAACATGATTAGCCCAACGCTTAGGATTTTTTCCTATATAATAATTATTGTAATCATAATGTTTGTCATTGCCTTTATGAACAATGTCGTTTTGAACATTATTAAAATGTACTTTATAAGCGTGATAATTTACTATTAATCCTTCGGTATTGTTTTCATGTAAAACACCTCCGTATTTACGGTGTAAAATTTTTTCTACTGCTTCTCGGTCTTGAATAACAAAAGTAATGGTGCTATCTTCAAAAAAAATAGTTCCTCCTCGGAAATCCATTTTGAATTGAATAAAATCGTCCCATTGATTTTTGTTTTCAATAAAAGCAGCCCGACTTTTTTCTTGAGCATATAGTGTGCTACTCAGAAACAAAAAACACAATAAATATTTGATAAACAGTTTCATTGAGAAAAGTCTCTTTTTTTATATATTTTTTACAAACATATACTTTTTTTTAACAAAAAACAATATTTCACACTTTCATATTTTCAGTTTAAAGTCGTATAGAATTTATATGTTTTATAATCGTCTGTTTATGTGTTAGTTGGTTTAGTGTATTGTTTTACAAGCGATATTAAGTGTCCCCCTATATTAGGACAGTTTTTTTTATTTGTTAATATTTTTATTTTAAAAAGAACTTTATCTTTAACATTGCAAAAATATACATTTTTTTAATACTTTCAATAGTTTTATACTAT
>JAAYQB010000054.1 GCA_012519525.1 Bacteroidales bacterium
TCACAACCGTATTGATTGGTAAACTGTTTTTGTAATATAGTAGTTCCTTTTGTTGTAATGAGTGTGTCAAAACCGTATTTTTCATATTTTTCACCTAAGCACACTCCGTCTTTTATTAGTGTGTTAGTGGCGTCAAGAACATTTAATTCTAATGTAACAATACTGTCGCAGTCGTTGTATCCTATTTTTTTCTGAATAAGAGAAGTTATTCCTTCATTGACAGGGGTATAGTCAAAGCCATACGATTGATAACTACTGCCTTTACAAATAGTGTCTTTGATGAGATTATTAACATAACACCCTTGTTCATAGGCTCCTATATCTATAAAGGTGTTTTTTATACGCCTCAAACCTGCCAAATCAATAGAAATAATGTAAGGTGCAATTGTATTTCCTCTGTTAATGCATACGGAATTAGGTAAAAGGGTGTAATCATCGTTGTTAGGATCGGTAAAACGCACATAAGATAATGGGCTACTGCCATCGTTATTTTCTGATAAATTAATATTGGCTATTCCCTCGTATCCACCTTGTATCGCTGAATATGAAATATTTGTTAATACAGAAGGGTTATTTCCTATTTGATTGTTATAAGAGTTTAATTTATTTCCCCACACAATAGAATTGACGGCATAACAAGTGTCGGCATTAAAAATGCCTCCACCATTTGAAGTAGCTATATTATTAACAATATTACAATTGGTTAAATTTGCTTTTCCAAAAGTCATAATTCCTCCGCCAAAAGTTCCTTTGTTGTTATAGATATTACAATTGATGAGTAGTGCATTGGATTTCGTATGAATATATACACCTCCTCCACTAGAACTGTCGCTTGTATTATTTCTTATAATACAGTTAATCAGTTTTCCTCCACGCATATACACGCCGGCACCGGCACCTTTTGTTCGTCCATTTTGAATAATTAAACCGTCGCAAGTTGTATTGCTGGTGTCGGAATTGCTAAATACAGCAAGAACTTGCTGTTTGTTTTGTCCGTCAAGTATGGTGTGATTAATGGTGAGATTGCGTAAGTTTACATCAAAATCGGAAGGTTCATTTCCCTCAAAGCCTCCATATACCATGGTGTTAGCAGCTATTTGAAAGGCTGTTTCATTGGCTGTGTCTCCGTAGAAAATTCCTTTTTTCACCCATATTTGTGTGGGATTTGCATAAGGTCTTTGTAGAGCAAAAGCTAAATTGTTGCTGGCATTATTCCACGAGGAACCGTCTTTTTTACCGACAGCAGTCGGTGCAATGTATACAATATCGTTGGAATCGGGAATAATTATGTCATTGGTAGGGTATATGTTTATTAAAGCAAAATGTGCATCCGGAAAAGAATAAGGTCCCGGATTTAAAGCCGATATTGAAAAATAACCGTCTAATGCACCCGTCCATCCCCAGTTTACATGAAAATAATTATTGTCGTCGTAGCCGTCAAGGACAAAAGCATGACCACCCACATCGCCACGTGCACTGTATATAAACGGACGTCCCGAATCAATTTCATTTTTCAGTATATTTACCCATTCGGTAGAATCATAATATACGCGGCTTAAGCCGATAACATTGGGATAGCCAAAATATGTTTTCAGTGCATATTCGGCACTTGGAGCCCCTTTTGTATATTCCGATACGGTAGCAGAACTGGCATGCACTCCATAATTCACTTCAACTGCAACTCCACAATGAAACAGCAATGTTGCCACTTCATTAATTTGTTTAGGAGTGTTTTGGTAATTTAGTTTAGAAGGCATAGAATCAAAGAGGTATGTGGTGTTTTCAAAATTAGCCGATAGCACACCATGAGGGTTATTGGTATAAGAATGCGCCCCTAATCCTTTAGCAGGGGATTTCCAGTAATGCATCACTTGTCCCATAGCAACAGTTACACAGCCGGTTACACAACGTGCATTTAAACTGCTATCATAAGGACATAAAGTATTGTACGGACCGCCTTGTCCCCATTTGGCAGTAACCAAAGGATTGCCTGAACCCATTGTGCCTTTCTGCAATACAATACTGCCGGCTATTAAATGATTCCAATTGTTTTTTAAATCTTGGTTGGCTTCGATATTATTTTCGATGATGTATGCTATTTCATTTTCATAATCTTCTAACCAAAGAACAGTAGCCGGAGAAATATTGTTTAAATCAAAAGTTGATTCGTTAGAATAAGCTAATATGGGTTGTATCCAATCGTCGCCCGCAACGATAACGAAACCTTGATTTTTAATGTTAAATACATTGAAATATACAATTTGCGTGTTGTTTTTTTGTTTTCCTAAGGCTTGATATACCAACTCAAAATCGGCTAAGTTTTTTTGAGAAGCAGCATATTTTGTGTTATAAAAGTTTTTGGCTATTTGTTTTGCTGTTGTTGTATCTATAGGATTTCCAATAACTTGAATAGCTAATAATAGAGAAATAAGGGATAAAAATATTTTTTTCATACTTAATACAATTACATAAAATGTTAATAATATAAAACAAAAGCAAAAATACTTAAAAAAACAATATTACATAGCTTTATTTTTATAATAAAAACAAATACTTTTGCATAAAATTAAATCTTTTATAAAAATGATACAAAAAAGAATTAAAAAACAAGCATTCCTTATTGCTGTTTTTATAGTTTTTATTTTTACAATCCATCTTAAAATAAATTCACAAACAATTGATTATAGTAAATTTATATTTGATAATTATATTTACAATGAAGACATTGCTTCCGTAAAAATAGAGATAAGCGGTAATGATAAAAATGAAAATTTAAAAACAAGAGGAGCGGATAATCTTGCTTTTTTCCCACCTGTTATTGATTTATATTCGGAAAATCAGATAAAATTAACTTTCGATGATTTAAGCGGAGAAATCAAATATATGAAATACACCTTAGTTCATTGTACGCACGATTGGCAATTAACAAAGACATTGTATCCCAATGAATATTTAAGTCGTTTTCTTGAAGATGATGTGATTGATTATGTTTATTCTCGCAATACATCACAATCTTATGTGTCATTTACAGTGAAGATACCTAATGAAAACATAAAAATAGAGAAGTCGGGAAATTATCTTTTATGTGTATATGAAGATAATGGAGGAAAAATAATCCCATTAATTACACGCCGTATAATGGTTGCGGAAAATTTGGTTACAATTATCCCTAATATTTTGCAATCAACCAATATATCGGATAGATTTAGTCATCAAGAAATCAATTTTGAAATAGATTTTAACAACCAACGCTTTAATAATCCGTCAACTACAATTAGAGTGTTGCTTATGCAAAACGAGCGTTACGACAATGCCTTGCTAATAACAAAACCTTATATTAATCAAGGAAATAAATTGCTGTATAATGAAAGAGGAGCTATTAGTATGGAGGGTGGAAACGAATACCGTACCTTCAATATAAAAAGTTTGCGTACCGCCATGGAACATGTAGAAAAAATTGATTATCACTCAGATGGAGTACATGTCTATTTATATACCGACGAAGATAAACATTACAAAGCATACGAAAACAATATTGATATTAATGGTTATTATTTTAACGAAACTATTGATTTTACGACAGTAGATGAAGCTGATTATGCGTATGTTCATTTTCGATTAAAATACGATAAGCCTTTTAAAGGAGATATTTATGTTTTTGGAGAATTAACGAATTGGCAGTTAAAAAAAGAAGCTAAACTATCCTATATGGAGTATGCTCGTACTTGGCAAACACAACTTTATCTAAAATCGGGCTATTATAATTATATTTATTTGTTTGTTCCGGAAGGAAGCAATGTGGCTTCTGCCGATTTAATAGAAGGTTCTCATTGGGAAACCGAAAATCGTTATACTTTCTATGTTTATTATCAAGCCGATAAATCATCTTATGATAGAATTATCGGTTATAATTCAAAATATTCATTTCCTAAAAATAAGTAATAGTATGGATATTAATGTAAAAATTGCACAAGAACTCAATCTAAATGTTGATTTTATATGTAATGTGATTGAACTTCTAAACGAAGGAGCTACGATTCCTTTTATTGCTCGTTACCGTAAAGAGGCAACAGGAAGCATGGACGAAGTGATGATACTTCGTGTAAAAGAACGGTTTAATCAATTAGTAGAGTTAAATAATCGAAAAATAACCGTATTGAATTCTATCGAAGAACAAGGAAAGCTCACCGATGAATTAAAGCGGAAAATTGAAAAAATAGAAACCATCTATGAGTTAGAAGACCTGTATTTACCTTATAGACCTAAGCGAAAAACAAGAGCAAGTGTTGCAAAAGAAAAAGGATTAGAGCCTTTGGCAAATCGCTTATACAGCCAAGAAAAAGGCAATGTGCATGAGTGGGCAAAACATTATATTGATAAAGATAAAGGTGTTGAAAATGAAGATGAAGCCTTGCAAGGAGCATGTGATATTTTAGCCGAATTTGTGGTAGAACACGAAATAACACGGTCGAAAATACGAAAATTATTCCTGCAAAAGGGAATGATAAGTTCGAAAGTAATCAAAGGGAAAGAATTAGAAGGAAATAAATATGAAATCTATTTTGACAACAATGAGTTGTTGCGTAAAATTTCTTCTCATCGTTTTTTAGCGATGTTACGAGGAGAAACCGAAGGATATTTACGTGTGAAAGTGGAGCCGAACGAAGACGACGCATTGGATTTGTTATATGATTTACATATTAAAACAAACAATGAATCAGCTTCTTATGTTGCCGATGCTATTGATGACGGCTACAAACGTTTACTGCAACCTCAAATGGAAACGGAAATGCGACAAGAAGCAAAAATACGTGCCGACGATGAAGCAATTCGAGTGTTTGCTGAGAACTTACGTCAGCTTTTATTGGCTCCGCCTTTGGGCGAAAAAGTCATTATGGCTTTAGACCCCGGATTTCGTACAGGTTGTAAAGTAGTTGTAATAGATAAATATGGAAAATTACTCGATAATACCACCATTTTTCCTCATCCGCCTCAGGTCGAAGTTTTTGAAGCAAATAAAACATTACGCGAATTAGCCGTTAAATACAAAGTCGAAGCGATAGCGATTGGCAATGGAACGGCAAGCAGAGAGACGGAAAATTTTGTGCGTCATGTCAATTTTGAAACCAAACCGCTTATCGTTGTGGTCAATGAAAATGGAGCTTCTGTTTATTCTGCTTCCGACATAGCACGCGAAGAGTTTCCTAATCACGATGTAACTGTAAGAGGAGCTGTCTCTATAGGACGTCGCCTAATGGACCCGCTGGCAGAACTTATAAAAATAGACCCTAAATCAATAGGAGTTGGACAATATCAGCACGATGTAAATCAAAAAAAGCTGCAAGAAAGTTTAGCGTATACGGTTGAAAGCTGTGTAAACACAGTAGGAGTGGAGGTCAACACGGCAAGCAAGCAATTATTATCTTTTGTGTCGGGAATAGGTCCTGTATTAGCCGAAAATATTATTAATTATCGAATAGAAAACAAGGGATTTAGCTCTAAAGCCGAATTGAAAAAAGTAAAGCGTTTTGGTGATAAAGCCTTTGAACAAGCTGCCGGCTTTATTCGTATTCGTGATGCTAAAAATCCTCTTGACAGAAGTGCAGTACATCCCGAAAGTTATGAAGTTGTCGAAAGAATGGCTGCCACATTGAATTGCAGTATTGAAGATTTGATAGCGAAAGAGGATTTGCGTAAACAAATAAATATCAAGGACTTTATTACCGATAAGTTTGGTATTCCCACTTTGACCGATATTATGAAAGAATTAGCTAAGCCGGGGCGAGATCCGCGTCAAGAATTTAATCTTTTTGAATTTGATAAAACAATTAATGATATTTCGGATTTAAAATCCGGAATGGTACTTCCCGGTGTGGTTGTCAATATTGCTGCTTTTGGTTGTTTTGTTGATATTGGAGTGCATCAAGATGGATTAGTGCATATTAGCCAAATGTCGAAAAAATATATAAAAAATCCGAACGAGGTAGTAAAATTAAACCAAAAAGTAATGGTTAAAGTCTTGGATGTGGATATGCAGCGAAAACGTATTAATCTGAGTATGAATGTTGATTAAAGCATACGGAAGATGAAAGAAAAATCAAATAAAAAAGAAAAAAGTTTTTGCAAATGCCGGAGTATCCCGGAGGGAAAAAAGCATTGCGAACATTTATCAATACTCATTTACGCTATCCTGCCGATGCTTTAGCCGCCGGTATAGAAGGGGTTGTTACTGTAGCTTATGAAGTAAACGATAGCGGTGTAGTCGAATCGGCTAAAGTTATCAAAAGTTTATCACCCTCTTGCAACGAAGAAGCCTTACGATTAGTTTATATGCTGAAATATGGAAGTGCTTACAATCATGGCGTTAGAGTGAAATCCAATCATAGAATAAATATATATTTCCGATTACCAAAAAGTCAAAGTGTAAATTTGCAAATATCTTATACTGAATCGGAAAGTAAAAAAGAAGAAATCCAATCTTCCGAAACAAAACAGGAATATACCTACACGATATCAGTGAAAAATTAATGCTTGATTAATTCTTTCGTTATCATTATAAATTCTTCTACCGATAATTGTTCCGGACGTTTATTGAAAATAGGATGTTTGGTAAAATTCTCATTAAACATCAATGTTTTTAGTGAGTTACGTAAAGTTTTTCTTCGTTGATTGAAAGCGGTTTTCACAACAAGTTTAAAGTTTTGTTCATCGCAAGAAAGCGATTGACAACTGTTTCTTCTCAATCGAATAACGCCCGATTTCACTTTAGGTGGCGGATTAAAAACGTGTTCATCAACGGTAAATAAATATTCTATATCGTAAAAAGCTTGTAACAACACACTCAGAATACCATAATCTTTTTTACCCGGCTGGGAAGCAATTCGCATAGCGACTTCTTTTTGAAACATGCCTACTACTTCCTGAATTTGATTTTTGTACTCTAAAACTTTGAATAATATCTGATTGGAAATATTGTAAGGGAAATTTCCTATAAGCGCAAACGGTTCTTTCGTAAGTGTTGATAAATCGACTTTCAAAAAATCCATAGCATAGAGTTGTCCTTTTATTTGGGGAAATTGATGGTGTAAATACCGAATGGATTCTTCATCTAATTCAATGAAAAACAAATTTTTATCAGGTAATTTCAATAAATATTGAGTTAATACGCCCATTCCCGGACCTATTTCTACAATGGTTTGATGGGATGAAGTAAGACTATCAACTATTCGTTGTGCTATATTTTGGTCGGTTAAAAAATGCTGCCCTAATCTTTTTTTTGCTCTTACTTCATGCTTATAAGCCATATCTTTGTATTTTTATGCAAAAGTAATTAATATTTTATTGCTTATTCCGAATTATTAATAAAAAAAAGCAACTTTCTAAAAGAGAGTTGCTATGTGTTTTGTGATTCCGATGCGATTCGAACGCATGACCTACTGCTTAGAAGGCAGTTGCTCTATCCAGCTGAGCTACGGAACCTGTATGTTTTTTTAAGTCGGGATGACAAGATTCGAACTTGCGACCTCTTCGTCCCGAACGAAGCACGCTACCAAGCTGCGCTACATCCCGCTGAAAATTTAAAGAATGCAAAAATACTAATTATTTTGATAAGTTTAACGGTTGTTTTAAAATTTTCTTTACATTTGCAAAAAGAGAAACAAAATAAAACATCATGGTAGAAAATTCTATATTTTACAATGAAGATGCTTTCGGTAAATTATCTGAAATTATTGATAATGAGTCTGAAAAATTTATTTTATGCGATACGCAAACAAAAAAATACTGTTTGCCTTATTTGTCATCAAAAATTCCGACACTCACAAAAGCTACTATTTTAAGCCTACCAAAGGGCGAAAACAGCAAAGAATGGGAGTCTGCAATCTATGTATGGGATAAATTATTGAAAAAAAATGCCGACAAACATTCCATATTGCTGAATGTTGGCGGAGGTGTTGTATGCGATTTGGGAGGTTTTGTAGCATCGGTCTTTAAAAGAGGAATTACTTATGTGAACATTCCCACTTCGCTAATGGCTCAAGTTGATGCGGCTATTGGCGGTAAAACAGCTATTAATTTTAATGGAATTAAAAACCAGATAGGGAGCTTTTATTTGCCTCAGTATGTTTTTATTTTTAATGACTTGCTGTTAAGTTTACCTAAAAAACACTACTTATCTGCTTTTGCAGAAATGTTAAAACACGCATTAATTGCTGATAAAAAATATTGGGAAGCATTAAAACAGATAAAAAATACAAAAACAATCATTAATCATCAACACCTTATTCAACAATCAATAAACATAAAAGAAAATATTGTAGCTCAGGATTTTAAAGATTGTAAAGAAAGAAAAAAGTTAAACTTCGGTCATACAATAGGGCATGCAATAGAAGCTGAATTATTGAAAAACAGAAAAAATATTTTACATGGCGAAGCCATTGCGTGGGGTATGTTGGTCGAGGCTCATTTGTCGTGGCAAAAAGGCTTTTTGTCTTCTCAAGACTTGGAAGAAATAAATGCTGTTATCAGAGGTTATTATTATTCATTACCAACATATTATATCAATGAAAACAATCTTATTAAATTGATAAAAAACGATAAAAAACGTATTAGTAACAATTCAAACATTACTTTATTAAAAGGAATAGGATGTGCAATTATCAATCAAAACTGTTCCGATAGTGAGATACGAAAAGCTGTTCGTTTTACTTTTCAATAAAAAA
>JAAYQB010000055.1 GCA_012519525.1 Bacteroidales bacterium
AACGCCACTTTTGATTTAAAAGAGGAGCTAAACTTTTTTCTTGACCTTTTTTCCATAAGACAACTTTTTAATTATTTATACGTTAATTTTTTTTATTTTGTTGTCCTAAAAAAGGGAACCATTATATACATCTATAACTTTCTGTACCGCGAATATACATTTGCAATTCTTCGCTAACAATCTCATCAATAACACTTTGAGGAAATATATCCTGAAAAGTTGATTCATTATCTGCAACAATATCACTAATTAATGAATTTGCAAACTCTACGTCTTGTTGGTAAATGTTCCTAATTTCTTGAATTTGATTCAACAATTCATTGAGAACACTTGTAGGTCTTACTATTATATCGGGAAGACAATTTCCTCCTGAACCTTCACACCCATAGTCCTCACCTCCATTATCATAATAAACTCTTAATTGTTGCATGTCTTTTTGTAGATTATTGAAATTATTTTTTTTTGATATTATTTCTTCTTTTTTATTACAAGAAAAAATAATTGTTATTCCAATAACTGTTAATAATAATATTCTTAACTTTTTCATTTTTATTTTGTTTTTAATATTTATAATAATTTTAAAAGTATCCTTTGTTTGTTTGTTTTTACTGCATGTGTGATTCTGCATTTTGTTTAAATTTTTTAGCATCTTATATGTTTTTGTGCTCACTGTATTACACTTACGCTCACACTTGCGTTTTGTTATTTGCATATCTGCTATGCGGGTTTCTTTGTTTGATATCTAATAATTTGCGGGATTAACCCGCTATATATAGGTTAACACCTCCCACACATAAGCATTTTGTCGTATAGCTATATAAGCTACAAAAAACGTATTGCTCAAATTATTAAAAGTAGGAAAAAATAATATTCTATATTTGATTGGATTATATGTGTGTTTATAAATTATTTTACTACTAACCACACACACATAATCGCACAATTTGCTTATTAAGGCAAGTAGTTGTAACAAGAATATGTAGTACTTATTTTTCATAATATATGAAATTTGTTATTTTGTTTTTACAAAGTTATAATAAAAATTTTTATAAAAGCAAGTTTTTTTTATTTTTTTTATTTTTTTAACAAAATGATTTTTACTATTTTAAAGCAATTAAATTAAATTCAAAGCAATTTCTGCTGTTTTTTGCATTCGTTTTTGGTATAAAATGAAAAGAAAAGTGGCAAATGATACATTGTTTTGCAATGTTTTTTTTTACTTTTTTTGTAGGGTAAACACAAACTTCTTTCCTATTTTTTTTCTTAGTAGATAAAGGATGCAGTAATAAAGGGCAAGAAGTAAAAATGAAATTAAAATAGGAATGAGTTCTTGTTGAATAAAATGATTTCCAAGTATAAGGATAAGAATTAAAATAAGCACCGGCAGCAAATAAGCATAAAACACCGCTTTGAAACCCATGGAAGTTGCCATTTGTACATCAACAATTTCTTCCACTTGATAATCTTGACTATTAGGACATTTTACTTCTATCAATCTTTCTTTTGCATTGAAAACCATGCAAGATTTTTTCCCGTCACAATGTTGGCAGGCTTCGTTAACTAAAATTTTAACATATACGATACCGGCTTCAATCTTTACAATTTTTCCTTCATGAAGCTCTTGTCCTATCGACATATTTTATTGCATTAATACACTTTCTATTGCTTTGCGCATATCGTCTTCCAACATCATACCAAGGGCAGATTGCGCTTGTCCATTCATAGGGCAAAACAAGAAAAAAGGAATGGAATTGATGGCATAAGCAGTTGCCAATTCTTTATTTTCGTCAATATTAACTTTATAAAAAATCACCTTTCCTTCGTATTCTTTGGCTAACTTTTCCATAATGGGTTCCATCATTTTACAAGGACGACACCAATCGGCATAAAAATCAACTACGCAAGGAAGTTTACCGTTGTATTTCCAATTAGGATTATTTTTATAATCGTGTACCAATTTGGCATACTCATACATATTTAATTTAATAATAGAAGCACCCTCTGTAGTAGTTTGTACTTGTACTTCTTCAGCTTTAACGGCTTCGGTTATCTGTAAATCAGAGCCTGCAACTTCGTTTTCCTCTTTATGTGTTTGTCCCTGACAAGACATTAACAAAAAACTTAAATTCAATATGCTAAAAACCAATCGTTTCATATTTTTATATTTTATATTTTCAAATCTTTCATTACTAAACAATAATAGGATTAAAATGTTTGATTGTTTTTTTACAAATTCAACTATCTGAAATGAAATAAAAGTTAACAACTTAGCAAACAAAACCGTGCTTTCAAGCGAAAAGTCTTTTATTCCGCTCATTTCTTTTTCATTTTACAATTTTTAATACTCTACTCATACTTCTGTAATTATAGGCAATAATAGCAGCAATAATTCGTTATGAAATAACAACAAAAACATTAGCTAATATAGAATTATTTATATGAAAATCAAAGTTATCAACACTTCTAATCATTCGCTTCCTTCCTACGAAACCATTGCATCGGCAGGAATGGACGTAAAAGCCTTTCTCGAAAATCCCGTTGTATTGGCACCTTTTGAAAGAAAACTTATTCCTACAGGATTATATATAGAGTTACCCATTGGTTACGAAGCACAAATTCGCCCCCGCAGCGGTTTAGCCATTAAGTCGGGTATTACCGTTTTAAATACTCCCGGCACAATCGATGCCGACTATCGTGGTGAAGTAAAAGTAATTATCATCAATATGTCGAATGAAAACTTCACCATTCATAATGGCGACAGAATAGCACAAATGATAGTGTCGAAACATGAGCAAGCCGAGTGGGAAGAAGTTGAATCATTAACAGATACGGAAAGAGGCGAAGGTGGTTTTGGACATACCGGAAAAAAATAAAAATATGAAGAACAAAAAAACACTTTTTCTTATCATTTGTTGTTTTTTCTTGATAGCAGGCGTTTCGGCACAAAAAAAACAAAGAAAAACCGATAATAATGAAGCTGCTACTATCCTGAATGAAAAAACAGCTGTCGAAAATGCAGGTAAATTCATAGATGCCGTTAAAGAACGTATTATCGGCAATATTGATGCGGCAGAAACACAACTTCGTGATTTAATTATTGCCGAACCCATGAACGATGCCGCTCATTTTGAATATGCACAAGTATTAATCGCTCGCAATCGCATACAGGAAGCCATCTTAGAATTAAAAACAGCAATTCAACTCAACAAAGAAAATATATGGTATAAAATTTATTTAGCCAATCTTTACAATATGACACGTAATTTTTCAGAAGCCGAAAAATTATGGAAATTAATTGTAGAAAAACAACCCGATAACCTTGAATACCTCTACTATTATACCTTTGCACTTATCAATCAAAACAAATTGAAAAAAGCCATTAAAATGTATGATAAAATGGAAATGCAAATCGGTATTAACGAAGAACTTATAGAAACAAAACATAGAATTTGGTTAGATTTAAAAAACAAAAAAAATGCGGGTAAAGAATTAGAAAAATTAGTAGAAGCCTTTCCAAACGAAATCAGATATTATCTCATAGTAGCCGATTTTTACAATAAAAATGATATGAGTAAAAATGCTATTCCATACATAGAAAAAGCAAAAGAAATAGAACCTAACAATCCTGAAATCAACATTATTTTATACAATCACTATTTAGCGAATAAAAAATACGACAAGGCTTTTAACGCTTTAGAGAAGATTTTTGCTGCTCCTTCGCTGCCCGTAGAAGAGAAAGTAAAAATCATAATGAATTACTATCCCTTAATCACACAAAATCATAGGTATAAAAAAGAAGCTTTTATATTGTTGGATACTTTAGTGAAAACACATCCCGAAAACCCGATAACATGGTCGGCATACGGTGATTTTGCAATCGCCATTGGTGATTACAATAAAGCTTCGGAAGCCTACGAAAATGTATTGGAACACGACCCGTCGAAATATGCAGTATGGGAACAGTATCTCTCCTTACTCATTGAACTGAATCAATGGGAAAAAGCATTCGAAAAAAGCCGAGAAGCTATGGAATTATTTCCCACTCAAACACTCCCCTATTTTATAAACGGATTAGTAGCGATAGAATTAGGCGACTGGAATACGGCAATAAGTTCTTTGGAAAAAGGAAAAGATTTTGTTATTGATAACGAAAAACTATTGGAAGAAACGTATTTTTATCTTGCCGAGGCGTATCATCAAATAGAAAACCATCAAAAATCGGACGAATATTTTGAAAAAATATTAAGCATTTCTCCCAATAATGTTATAGCACTCAACAACTACGCTTATTTTCTCAGCCTACGCAAAGAACGATTGGATTATGCTCTCGGTATGGCTAAAAAAGCCAATGAATTAGAGCCTAATACGGACATGTATGAAGACACTTACGCATGGATATATTTTCAAAAAGGTGATTTGGAAAATGCAGAATATTGGATAAAAAAAGCATTGTATAACAACAAAGAAACCAGTACGGAAATATTAGAGCATTATGGTGATATACTGTACGAAAAAGGAGAACACACTAAAGCATTAGAGTATTGGAATAAAGCAAAAGAAAAAGGCGAAAGCTCGGAACAACTTTTAAAAAAGATAGAAAACTTACAACATTAATTTTCAGACAATGTCAGCCGATAATAAAGATAAAAACGAATGGTCGATAGAAGACGCATTAAAGAAAATGCTTGAAGACAATGCTATTAAAAACAAATACATTGAATACAAAATCATAAGCATTTGGGAGGAAATTGTAGGTGCTTTTATCAAAAAACATACTACGAAAATTCTCCTAAAAGAGAAAAAGCTTTATGTTCACATTAATTCTCCTATCATTAAAAACGAATTGCTTATGCAACGTTCACAGCTTCTCAGCAAGCTACAAGAAAAAATAGAAAGCAATCATATAGAAGAACTTATCATAAAATAATAAAAACAATGTTTGAGTGAAAATATTTTTTCATTCAGCTTTATAAATAATCTTTTATTTTGTATATTTGTATTTTTTAAATTTAAAAAAAATGAATATCGAACTCAGTGAAAATTATTCTTTTGAAGAATATCGTAGTTTGTTTTATAGAATTTTAGATGAGAAAAAACTCAATAAAACATCTGAAAGATTCCATATTTTACGAGCTATCTATGACACGGACGGACATTTTACCGTAAATACTCTTTACAATAAATTAAAAAGTAAAAAATATCAAGTCAGCAAAACTACCATTTACAATACACTTTCCCTTTTAGAATCGTTTTATTTAATCGAAAAACACAATTTCGGAGGCAGTTGTGCTCAATACGAAAAGTGCGACACTTCTACTTCCCACGACCATATCATTATAATTGATACGGATGAAATTATAGAATTTAAAAACGAAAAATTAAACCTACTGATTAAAGAAATCGAAGACACTTACAAGCTCAAAGTTGCACGACGTGCGTTTACTTTGTTTTGTCATAAAAAATAATTCAATAATCTATCCTATAATAACATTATGAATAAGAAAGAACTTATCCGATTGATTCAAAAAAAGAAAAGTTTTCTTTGTGTAGGTTTAGATAGCGATATATCTAAAATTCCACCCCATTTATTAACAAGCGAAGACCCTATTTTTGAATTTAATAAAGCCATTATCGACGCTACCTTAGCTTTTAGTATTGCTTATAAACCCAATCTGGCATTTTATGAGGCAAGAGGTTGGAAAGGAATTTTAAGTCTCGAAAAGACAATAGCTTATATTCGCTCTAAACAAGAGAAAGTCTTTCTTATCGCTGACGCTAAACGTGGCGATATCGGCAACACTTCTACCCAATATGCCTTATCGTTTTTCGACAATGAAGATGAAAATCTTAATTACGATGCTATTACCGTAGCACCTTATATGGGCGAAGACAGCATAAAACCATTTTTAGCATTTGACAATAAATGGGTCATCTTATTGGCTTTAACTTCCAACAAAGGAGCCGATGATTTCCAATTGCTTAGCTTTAACAACAAGCGACTATTCGAACATGTATTAGAAACATCAAAACAATGGGGAAATGCCGACAATATGATGTATGTTGTCGGAGCCACCAAAGCCGAAATGTTATCGGATATACGTAAGATTGTTGCCGACAACTTTTTATTAATTCCCGGTGTTGGAGCACAAGGCGGTAGTTTAGAAGCTGTCGTTAAATACGGAATGAATCACGATTGCGGACTTATTGTCAATGCTTCACGTAGCATTATTTATGCTGCCGACGATTTGGATTTTGCAAAAAGAGCTGCCGACGAAGCAGAAAAAATGCAAAAAG
The DNA here is from genome assembly GCA_012519525.1 of Bacteroidales bacterium. Taxonomy (GTDB): domain Bacteria; phylum Bacteroidota; class Bacteroidia; order Bacteroidales; family WCHB1-69; genus UBA5266. The sequence continues at coordinate 6,295 of JAAYQB010000055.1, forward strand.
AAATGGCTGCTTATTTATAAAAAAAGATATTGCTTTGAAAAAGCGGAAAACAAAAAAGGCTGTCCGAAAACAGCCTTTTACGAAATCTTTTATCTCATTATCTGCACTTTCCGCACAATCACCTTGCTTGCCGTATTG
>JAAYQB010000056.1 GCA_012519525.1 Bacteroidales bacterium
CCAAAGATTTCAATCTGAAATTTAACATGGGAGTGAGTAATGAATTTTATTTACAGCCAGGTAGTTATGATCCCAGTAAATCAATAAAAATTTCTAAAGCATCATCTCCTGAAGTTTTTATTAATTATAGTCATATATTGTGGAAGCCATTTAATTTCATGTTGTCGAATAGTTTGAGTTTTCAATATTTTACTAAACACAATATAGGAATCAGTGTATTTGCCGCATACCATACAGGTTTATTACAAGTAACAAATACTTATATTACTTTTAAAGAAAATAAGTATATAATAACTGATGTGCTTGCAACTCGCGGATCTTATTTTGAATTCGGTTTGGAGTTAGGATACCGCTATAAACGATTATCTCCAAAAAAATAGATTGTTTTAAGAAAGGGCTTATAAAAACACGGTATATTATTGTCCGTTAATTGGCATAAATCTTTTTTTATCCATACAAAAACACTAAGGTTTTTCGTTTACTTTTGCAGTATTCAACAAAAAAGAAAAAAATGTCGAAGGTGCCACTTTATATCAATAAAAGCAAAGCCCTTGCTAATGGACAGGGGGCTTGTGTACTAAGCGGTGCCGTAATAGTAAAAAACGAGCAAGAAATATATGCTACCGCAGCCACAACATTAAAAGACGACGACCCTACAGCCCATGCAGCCGTAATAGGCATACGCAAAACCCGATTAAAACAACGCACTTTTCAACTTATTGATTACGAAATATACCTTAGCGAAAAACCTTGTCCGATGTGTTTACTCGCTATCTTTCAAGCCGGAATAAAAAAGGTGTATTATCAGGGAAAAGAAAAAATAGAAGAAATTAATTTAACAAACGACTATTTGAAAAAAGCATATACAGTAATAAAACCGTAGCTGTTGTATGCTGTAATTGCTTTATCTTTTATAATATTGTTTCGGTTTGTATTCGTATTTCGGCAAGGGTTTATCGGGATTTCGTCCTTGCACATCCGGCTTAAAATACCATCTTCCCTCTTTTTCGATAAAAGCATCGTTCAAACTCGACTCCGCCACATAATATTGACGCACATCTTTTAAGGATTCTTCCATAGGAATCAACCTATTAAAAATAATCATAGGGGTGTAAATGGTATCTACACGATAAGTATATCCTTTTCTGCTTTTTTTAGTCGAACGCTGCGTATAACTTTGTTTGTCATAAGCAAGGTTTAAATTTGATTTTTTAGCATACTCAAAAATAATTCTTGCAGGTTTTCCTTTGCCGAAACCACGAAATATATAAGCTCCAAAAACAGGTGCTCCTCTGCTATTTAAGCTGATAACATCAATAACTTTGTATTGTGAAAAAAGAGTTCCGCCGTTCCAGCCCAAAAGTGTGTAATACTTTTTTTTGTTAATCGTTGTTTGTATCAGTTCGTAATAAACCGCTCCAAACCACGATAAATAATCCAATGTTTGCGTAGCATGTATCCCCAGCAACTGCCATTTATCGGTAAGTGTATAGACTACATAACGTTCTTTTTCTTCATTATAGGCTTGCAGAAAGCCGAAATGTTCGTGTGTTCCGTCGTTATCTATTAAATACCAAGTGAGAATACGTATTTTCTTATCGGGCGATGTTAAGACAGAAATCGTTTTCAATGAGTCGAAAGCATAATTAATCGAATTTTTTTGCTGCAAGGCTTCTTCCATCAAAAAAAGCAATTGTTCGTTTTTTTGGTATTTAATAATTGTATTTTGTTCGAGCAAAATTTCTTTATGCAATTTGACAATGGAATCTTCAAACGCTTTATACATTTCTTTACGCTGTGAGTAAGAAGACATTATAAAGAAACAAGCTATAAAAAAAAATGCTAAACCTTTTTTCATTAAAAAAATATTTCAATTTTAACAACGTACATACGTTCTTATTTAGTATTTAAGTAGTTTTGCAAAGATAATTAAAATAATAACAAATGACACTTAATGAAAGAATAGAAGCTTTTAGTCGACTTGGTAATATTCTGATAGACAAAGATAACTATCAAAACAATAATTCTTTTCCTCATTTAAGCGACGTATTAAAAAAATGGGAAAATTGCATTAACAATGAATATATTTATAATTCATGGTTTATTCCCGAATTTATACAAGAGGCAATCAAAGGAATTATTTTTATGCTCGATAAAGATAAATTGCAGCAATGGACAGCATTATATCCTGATTTAAAAAATAAAACAACGAGTAATCGCATTGGGGTCATCATGGCAGGCAATATTCCTATGGTCGGATTTCACGATTTTTTATGTGTGCTGCTTGCCGGCGATGTTTTTATAGGAAAACTTTCTTCTAACGACAAGCATTTACTACCGTTATTAGCTGAAATTCTATGCGTTATAGAACCTCGTTTTAAAAAATCCATTGTTTTTACCGAAGACAAAATACAGTCTATCGATAAAATTATTGCCACCGGCAGTAATAATTCGATGCGGTATTTTGATTTTTATTTTTCAAAATATCCTTCTATTTTGCGAAGTCATTGCAATAGCATAGCCATTCTTAACGGCAATGAAAACGAAAGCGATTTACAGGCTTTGAGCAACGATATTTCTTTGTATTTCGGATTAGGATGTCGCAGTATTTCAAAACTATACGTTCCTCACGGATACGATTTTACTCCTTTATTTACTCATTTAAATCGTTTTAAACCTATTTTTGAAATGCACAATGCCTATATGAATAATTTGGAATACCAAAAAACCGTACATTTAATCAATCGGATTCCTTTTTTAGACCAAGGTATTTGGCTTTTTAAAGAACATACTTCTCCTGCTTCGCCTATTAGCATTGTTCATTATGAATATTATGATAAGCTTCATCGCATTTATGAAAACTTAGCTGCTCAATCGGAAGAACTGCAATGCAAAGTCTGTTATACCGTCAAGGATAATGACTGCATAGGTTTTGGACAAGCACAATATCCCGATTTATGGGATTATGCCAATAAAAAAGACACAATAGCGTTTTTATTAGAAAATAAGCAATCGTTATGATTAAAATACAAAATATCACAAAATCTTATCAGTCATTAAAAGTACTGAAAGGAATAGATTTAGAAGTTAAAAAAGCAGAAATTGTTTGTTTAGTAGGTGCTTCAGGTGCAGGCAAATCTACGCTACTGCACATTATGGGTACCCTTGATAAACCCGATACAGGCACTGTTTTTATTAATGGCGAAAATGTATCATTATTGAATGACAAAAAGTTATCGGCTTTTCGCAATCGGCATATCGGTTTTGTTTTTCAATTTCATCATTTATTACCCGAATTCACAGCAATAGAAAACGTAGCTTTACCGGCAATGATTGCCGGCAATAGTCGCAAACAGGCTTTAGAAAAAGCCAAAAACATATTGGGTATATTGAATTTAAGCGATAGATTAGAACATAAACCTTCTCAGCTGTCGGGCGGCGAACAACAAAGAGTGGCTGTTGCCCGTGCCTTGGTCAATAAACCTTCCGTTGTTTTCGCCGATGAGCCTTCGGGAAATCTTGACTCACAAAATGCACAAGAACTGCATGCTCTGTTTATGTCGTTGAGAAATCAATTACAACAAACCTTTGTTATTGTAACACATAACGAAAGTTTTGCCTCTATGGCTGACCGTAGCATTTTTATGAAAGACGGCTTATTGCACGTGTAATTTCCGATTTACTCGGAAATAGTCGTTACGTTTTCAATTATTTCTCCTTTTTCGTTATAATAAACACTCCTTCCGACGGCTTTACTTTGCCGATATTCGCGTGTTTGCACTAACTTTCCTATGTTATTATACCGTTTCAATATTCCTTCGCCCATTTTAAAATCTCCTTCCCCGACCAAAAAGCCTTCGCTGTCGAAATATTGCCACAATCCATTGTATTGGTCTTCTTTGTAAGCTCCTTTTATTTGTACACTTCCGTCTTCGTAAAAGTAATAAAAATCTCCGTTTTTCTTTCCGTTTTCATATACATAGAAAGACAATAAGTAACCATTGTCATTGTACATAAATGAAGTGTCAACCAATATCCCATGATTATAATTATCAATGCTTTCTATTCGTCCGTTCGCATAATAACGTATCATTTTACCGTGTAACAATCCTTTTTTATACGATATTTCAAGTTTTACTTTCCCATTTCTAAAATACCATTTAGCAATTCCATGTGTTTTTTGACGACAGTAGCGAACTTCGGATTCAATGTTTCCTTCAGGATAATAAGTTGTCTTCACTTTGCAACATCCGCCGATTGTCAGTAAAGGAAGTAGAAAAAAAACAAGGATTTTTGTAAAACGTAACATTATAAAAATATTTTTATGCAAATATCGTAAAAAAAACGGAATTTAAAAACGGAAAAAATAAGATTATTAAATTTTGAAAAACTTATTAAAACATTTTCATCTGCATTGAATTATATTGTAATTTTGTCGTCCAAGTCTTCGTAGCTCAGCTGGTAGAGCAATTGACTCTTAATCAATGGGTCCGGGGTTCGAACCCCCGCGAGGACACCAACTTATCCAAGTGATTGATTGCTTAATAAATCAATCATTTTTTTTGCAATCAAAGAAGAAGTATTGCCGTCGCCCAATTTTTCATGCATTATTTTATATTCATTCAGCATTTCTTTACGGTCTTCTTCCTTGTATATGATTTTTCTTAACTCCTTCAGCAGCAAGGCTTCATTCATATCGTTTTGTATTAATTCTTGCACTATTTTTTTCTCTGCAATCAAATTAACAAGCGAAATATAGCGAATGTTTTTAATTAACTGCTTAGCTATCAGATAAGAAAAATAATTACCTTTATAACAAACCACTTGAGGAACATCAAAAAGAGCCGCTTCCAAGGTTGCCGTTCCCGAAGTAACCATAGCGGCATAACTATGGGCTAAAAGAGAATAAGTCTGATTGTAAACAATTCGAATCGATTCGTTGTTGACAATGTCTTCGTATAGATTTTTTAAATGCTCTACCCCCGCTATCACAAATTGATAATCCTTTATTTGCTTGCTTACTTCTATCATTACTTTCAGCATATTTTTAATTTCTTGTTTGCGACTTCCGGGCAGAATAGCAATAATAGGTAAGGTATTTAACCGATTGTTTTCAATGAAATTTTTATCAACAGCACTGTTTTTTATTGCATCTAATAATGGATGTCCGTGATAATGAACATTTATATTGTAAGAAGCATAAAATTCTTTTTCAAAAGGAAGAATAACAAACATTTGGTCTATATTGGCTTTTATTTGCTTCACACGTGAAGTGTGCCAAGCCCATATTTGAGGCGAGATATAATAAAATGTTTTTATCCCTTGTTGTTTTAAGAATTTTGCTATTCGCAAATTAAATCCCGGATAATCAATAAGTATTACAACGTCCGGACGAAAAGCAAGAATATCTTTTTTACAAAATCGAATATTTGCCAATATTGTTTTCAAATTGCGGGCAACCTCAACAAAACCCATAAAAGCCAAGTCTTTATAGTTTTTAACGACATCGGCTCCCTCTTGTTGCATTCGTTCACCTCCCCACGCCCTTATTTCAGCATTCGAATCATAATTGAAAATATGTTTTATCAGATTAGATGCGTGCAAATCGCCTGAGGCTTCGCCTGCAATAATATAGTATTTCATAGAGTTATTGCAAAAAACTTGTTAACGGACTGCTGGCTTCGGCACTGTCGGACATAGCAGCTAAACGAGCTTTGTATGCCATACGACCTGCTTGAACAGCCAATTTAAAAGCTGTAGCCATTTCTATCGGATTGCCTGCAATGGCAATAGCGGTATTGATTAGGCAAGCGTCAACTCCCATTTCCATTGCTTCGGCAGCATGCGAAGGCGCTCCTATGCCTGCATCAACAATTACCGGCACATTGGCTTGCTCAACAATTATTTCAATCATATCTCTCGTTTTCAATCCTTTATTTGTTCCTATAGGCGAACCTAAAGGCATTACGGCAGCAGCACCGACCTCTTCTAATAATTTACAAAGAACAGGGTCGGCTTGAATATACGGCAATACGATAAAACCCATTTTTACCAATTTCTCCGTTGCCTTCAATGTTTGAATCGGATCGGGAAGAAGATAACGAGGATCGGGATGGATTTCTAATTTTAACCAATTGGTTTGTAGAGCTTCTTGTGCAATTTGAGCAGCGAAAACAGCCTCTTCGGCATCGCGAGCTCCCGACGTATTAGGAAGAAAGGTAATGTTTTCATGAAAAATATGTTGCAACATATCATCTTCTTCGCTATTATCAGCATTCACACGCTTCAAAGCAGCAGTTACCATTTCGGTTTCAGATGCCGATATGGCTTTTTGCATTATTTCGTTAGAGCTAAATTTGCCTGTCCCTAAAAATAAACGTGAATGAAATGTCTTATTTGCGATAATGAGTGTATCCATAAATGCTTTTTTTTAATCTCTGCAAAAATAATCAAAATTGTGAAAGAAATGAATACTATCTCAAAAAGTATACAAATAAAAATGAAACTTACCCATCTCACTTTCTCTTATTTCCTAATTTTGAAGCTATTCGTTTAAAGTCAACCGGCAAAGAAATATGAATCTTTATTTGCTTTTTCTATTGTAAAATTTTATATTTTTGCAAATCAAATTAAAATACTGAATGAATACGATTGTAATTACAGGATCCGCCGGTTTTATTGGTAGTTGTTTACTACAAAGATTAAAAGAAGAAGGATATTCAAAAATAATTGTCGTTGATGATTTTTCAAACGCAATTAAAATGAAAAATCTTGAAAATAAGCCCTATATAGAAAAAATAAATCGAAACGAATTCTTTCTTTGGATAGAAAAAAATTATTCATCAATTGATTTTATTGTCCATATAGGCGCCCGCACCGATACTACGGAAACCAATTGGGATGTACTCAACGAATTGAATCTTACCTACTCGAAAAAAATATGGCAACAGGCTGTACGCTATCGGATTCCGATAATATATGCTTCGTCAGCAGCCACTTATGGATTAGGGGAACATGGATATAAAGATAATCACGAGATAATCGAACAACTTCAACCTTTAAATTTATACGGTATTTCAAAAAATGAATTCGATAAATGGGTGCTTCAACAAAAAGAACGACCTCCTTTTTGGGCGGGATTGAAATTTTTTAATGTTTACGGACCTAACGAATACCATAAAAATCGTATGGCTTCGGTTATTTTTCATGCTTATCATCAAATTAATAAAAGTGGAAAAGTCAAACTATTTCGTTCTCACAACAAAAACTATAAAGACGGCGAACAATTAAGAGATTTTGTTTATGTAAAAGATGTGATTAATGCAATTGTTTTTCTCATAAAAAATCAACCTTCGTCGGGAATATATAATCTCGGCACCGGTCAAGCTCGCACTTTCAACGATTTAGCCATTGCCGTTTTTAAAGCAATGAATAAAAAAATCACCATCGAATACATTGATACACCAATAGATATACGCGATAAGTATCAATATTTTACCGAAGCGGATATGAATAAATTAAGAGGCATAGGTTATGACACTCCTTTCAGCTCGTTGGAAGACGGAATTACCGACTATGTTAAAAATTATCTTATTCCTAATAAATATTTGTAAAAAAATTAGGGATTAAAATAAACTTTAAATGATTACCGTCAACAATTTATCTATTTCTTTTTCCGGAATTCCTTTGTTTCAAAACATAAGTTTTGTCGTTGCCGATAATGAACGCATTGCTTTAGTAGAAAAAACGGCGTCGGCAAAACCACTTTATTAAAAATTCTTTCCAAAGAATTACAAGCCGATGAAGGCGATATTGTTATAACAAAGGGACATAGAATAGGCTATTTACCTCAAGAAAAGAATCTCACAACCCATAAAACGGTATGGGATGAAACTTTAACAGCCTTTGATGAAATAAAAAAAATAGAAACAAATATAGAACACTTAACCCATGAACTTACTAAGACTACAGACTATGAATCAGAATATTATAATGATTTATTAAATAAACTCAGCGAATTAAACAGTCGTTTTGAATATGTAGGTGCTAATCGCATTGAGTCGGAAACGGAAAAAGTATTATTGGGATTAGGATTTGATAAAACAGATTTTTATCGTCAGTTAAACGAATTCAGTAGCGGTTGGCAAATGCGCATCGAATTAGCTAAAATTCTTTTAAAAAATCCGGAAATCATTCTTTTAGACGAGCCGACCAATCACTTGGACATAGAATCCATACAGTGGTTGGAAAACTTTTTGCAAAATTATGCCGGCATCGTCATTGTAGTTTCACACGACAGAACTTTTATAAACAAAGTATGCAAACGCACTATCGAAATTACTTTAGGAAAAATAGAAGATTATAATTGTGATTATTCCACTTATGTACAAAGACGTCAGGAACGCATTGCACATCAAAAACAAGTTGTGGAAAATCAACAAAAAGAAATCGAAGCCATCGAACAATTTATCGAACGTTTTCGCTATAAAGCATCGAAAGCCAAGCAAGTACAAAGCCGTGTGAAAATGTTGGAAAAAATGGATATTCTACAAGAAGAAGAAATAGACAGTTCGCATATTCATTTTCTTTTTCCTCCGGCACCCAATTGTAATCGTGTCGTTTTTGAAGCCGAAAATCTCTCTAAATCCTATGGTAATAAATTGGTTTTAGAAAAAGTAAATTTTGTTATCGAACAGCGAGAAAAAGTCGCTTTTATTGGAAAAAACGGTGAAGGTAAAACTACCCTAATGCGTATTTTACAAAAAGAAATTGATTTAAGCAGCGGAAAATTACATAGAGGCGAGCTTGTAAAAATAGGATACTACGCTCAAAATCAAAATCTTATGTTAAATCAAAATAAAACCGTTTTTCAAACAATGGATGATATTGCCGTAGGGGACATTCGGCTTAAAATTCGAAATATCCTCGGCAGTTTTTTATTTACAAACGAAGATGTAGACAAAAAAGTCGGCGTTTTATCAGGGGGCGAAAAAGCCAGACTTGCACTTGCCAAACTATTGCTCGAACCTTACAATGTTTTACTACTCGACGAGCCTACCAATCATTTGGATATGCAATCAAAAGACATATTGAAAAATGCTTTGCTTCGTTACAATGGAACGCTAATTTTAGTATCGCATGACCGCGATTTTCTTCAAGGACTAAGCAATAAAGTTATTGAATTTAAAAATAAAAGCATTAAAGTACACTTAGGCGATATAGACGATTATTTAGAAAAAAGAAAAATCGAATCCTTACAATTGTTGAATACTAAAAATGTTTCAACCGCTTCAAAATCCCCTACTGCTAATTCCGAAACTAAAAACCGATGGGAACAACAAAAACAAAAGGAAAGTGATTTACGCAAAATCACAAAGCAAATTGAAAACATTGAAAAAGAAATTCAGTCGCTCGAAACGGCTATAGAAGAAATGAATCGAAAATTAGCTATTCCTGAAAATCATTCCAATGAAATTGCTTCTCGGGAATTGTACCAAGAATATCAACTCTTACAGCAAAAAATGGACAAGTCTATTGCAAAATGGGAAGACTTATGCAAAAAGCATGAACAATTAAAAAATCAATGAGTTTGTTTCACGAATTTTGAAACGGCAACTCCTTTTTCATTTTTAATTTTCACTATATACATGCCTTCAGGTAAAAATCCTATATGTAAAGATTCGGCTTCGGTGTTCAATTGTTTATGCAATAACTGTTTCCCATATAAATCATAAATATAAACATCCGACAACAAATCCATTCCTGATAATGTAATAAAATCAGATGCCGGATTTGGATAACATGTTATATTCAATGCCGTTGCAGAAACTATAGAAGCAGGGTCTTCTATATCATAAGTATAAATCGTATCTGTTAAATACTGTTGCTCCCCGTCAATATTTTCTGCACGATACACATATTCTTGACGAGAATGTTCAACAAACTGCCCATTTGATTTATTAAGCTCAAGAGATGAAACTGTTTTTACTTTTCCGTTTTCATTGTAAGTATATCTCATTTTTTGTTCTGTCATCATATCTTCGTAATCTTCTCCAAGATATTCAGCCAAAAGCGGATGCACATTCGGATAGATATATGTTTCAATTAATTTAGATGAAGCATCAAATGTTTGTTCCGCATTCATAAGCGATAACGGCATACCAGCCATCACTATGCTCATAATCATTTTAATGCAATTTTGTTTCGTATCGTATTCATAGGTAAGTTGAAAATCCATTGACATACCATCCATATCTTCACTTAAGATGAGTTTAGTCGGATTTTTATATACATTATAGGTATATTTCCCCGCTATACTTTTTATCCAGTCTTCATTTTCCCATGAGAATATGTGAAAAGAATCACATTTATATGCTCCAACATTCAATAGATAGGTTGCTCCCGGTTCTTCTGTTCCCATACTATCTTCTACTCCATAATAAACAACTTTAATATAAGGAACTGCTTCTGTTCCATAATATTCATAAGATGTTATCGTAATTTGCTTATTTTCATAGAAATAAATCTGTGCTTCAGTTGTGTCATCATAAGCATCAAGAATAAATACTTCTTTTTTTGTCCCATTACTATTATAAATAGTAAATGTTTTGTCGGGATCGGAAGGAACATCATTAGTTACAGAATAGTGGTGTTTTTCAATTTCTTTTCCTTTTTCATTGTATTTATATGCATCAATTGCAATCAATGTTTTTTTAATTTCTTGAGGAAAAGCAGTCGCACTTAAAGCGAAAAAAAGAGTTAAGAATAATAGACGTTTCATTTTATTTTTATTTTTAAAGTTTATGCAAAAGTATTATAAAATTATTACGTTTTTTCTTTTTTTAAAAAAATTTAAAAAAAACTTATTTATTTTTTAAAAAAGATGAGTTTGGCAAGATATTTGTAACATATTTTAAACATAAAATAAGAGAATATAAAAATTAGGTTTGTATAATTTGTTTGTTTGGAAACCATTCGCATAGAATGGTTTCTTTTTTTTATAGGCTTATTCTCAGATAATTTTCCGATAGATTTTTATACTTAACATTCATAAAATCACATTCTTTCATCCATTTTTTAATTTTATATTTTGAATTGTTGGACGAAAAAACGATATAATCAAAATCTATCATTTTCAAAATATTCTTTATTTTTACAGACGGATTATTATCTATGATTAAATAATCTACCTTTAATTTTTCTTTTTTATTTTCTTCGTAATATATTTTTTGATTGATAATAAAAATATTAATTCCTGAAAATTGAATGAAATTCCCGATTTTTAAGAAATTATTCTCCTGCAAATCATCCGTTACTACTTTCGTATGCTTAATTTGACGTTTGATATGATAATTTTCTACATGAAACGCCAATTTATTCTTATCGTTTAGCGTTATGCCGTCTCCAATCATATAGGCACAATTTCCTTCTATACAGTTAATTAAAAATCCATTGGGAATGGAATAAGCTATGATTTCTTTTTGTTGTAATGTGTAAATTTTTTCGTATGTGCTTTTAGCAAACAAACTAACAATAAATATTAAAGCAATATAAAAGAATGATTTTTTCTTGTATAAAAAGGCAGATGCAAAAAATAGAATAACAAGGTATAAAATTAGAGTTTCCCAAGCAGTGAAATTTATTTTTTGAACGGTTGAGTAAGGCATTTTCTCAATAAAAGCAACAACATAATTCATTGATTTGATTAAATAATTCAGAAGGATGGAAATATATTCATAACCCCATTCCCAAAACGATATTAGCAAACTCAACATACTTGCTCCTACGACAAAAGGTGTAAAAGTAATGATGATAATATTCGCTAATAAGAAATAAGTAGGAAATTGATGAAAATAATACATTGCAAAAGGGGCAGTTAATAACTGTGCGACTAAAGATACCGCAACTATCTCCCAAACATAATTGCCAAGTTTTGTTTTCGGAAAATACATGTTCTTAATAGGTCTTTGCAACCATACTATTCCAAAAACGGCACTGTAAGAGAGTTGCATACTTACATCAAATAGTATCAAGGGATTGATGCAACACAAAAAGAAAAGCGATGACAGTAAACTATTGTATGTATTTGTCTGCCGTCTGAACAAATTACCCAATGCAACAAAAGTAAACATCGTTGACGCTCGCATTACCGATGGTGCCATTCCCGTCATAGCGGCATAGAACCATATCGTCAATAATAAGATAATTGTTTTTATTGCTTTCTGTTGCCTGTTTTTCGATAAAAAAAACAGTAAATAATTTACTATCATAAAAACTATCCCGACATGCATTCCCGATACACATAAAATATGGCTCACGCCTGCCGATGCATATTTTCTATTTAAATCGGCATCCAATTTATCATCGGCACCAAGAAGTATTGCCGATGCAACAGCATTTTCGTCTTTTTCTAAATTCCCTTTTTCCCAAATTTTCAATAATTTAGCTCGCAAATTAGATGCAAATATCAGGAAAACATTTCCTTTGTTTTCATCTATTTTTTCCCAAACATTCGTTGTTGCATATCCTTGTAAATGAATTTTTTTTATTCCTAAGTAGCGTTTATAATTAAACTCTTCAGGATTTTTAGGCGGCTGAATCGTTTGTGCCCGTACATTAAAGACAAGTCTATCGCCATGTTGAACTTCTTCAGCTTTCTTGTCTTTTTTAAGGTACAAAATCATTTTAAAATCCGTTGGCTTTAAGCCCGTACTATCCTTATATTGAATTACATGTATGATTGTTTTTATACTGTTTTTTTTGACTACAGGCAATTCGGTAATATCGCCGATAAACATAACGGATTGTTTGGAAGATAAAATGAAAGAGGGAATTTTATTGGTATTAATAAATACATACGTCATAAAAAATCCCATCCATAGCATTAATACAATGATAACAACTCCCGTATAGATACGATTTTTATAAGAAATAAAATAATGAAATAGGAAATAAACGACAATGCCTACTATGGTAATAATCAAGCCTAAGCCAAAAGAAATAAAAAAAACATTTCGTAAATAAAAAGCAAACAAAACCCCTGTTAGAAAACTTGCTAATATTCTTAATAAAGGGTATTTGCTCCAAAAAAACATATTTGTTTGTTTTTCATGTGGTTAAAAAAAAGTGCTTTCTTTAAATAAAAAGATTTATATTTGCATTGTCGGCATGACTCATATAAGTGGCAACTCCGCCTATTGTTACTTCATCTATTAATTCTTCTTTTGTTACACCCATTACATCCATCGACATTTGACATGCGATAAACTCAACACCATTATCCAACGCTTGTTGACGTAAAGATTCTAAAGAATCTATTCCTTTGGCTTTCATAATATAACGCATCATTGCACTTCCAATGCCAAACATATTGAATTTAGATAGTTTGAGTTTTAAAGAATTGGAAGGAAGCATTACCCCAAACATTTTTCCGAAAATATCTTTCTTTACTTTCGGTTTTTTCACTTTCTTAATAACATTTAATCCCCAAAAAGTGAAAAATATAGTAACCTTTTCACCGGTGGCAGCAGCACCATTAGCTAAAACAAATGTTGCCAAGGCTTTATCTAACTCCTGACTAAATAAAATAAATGTTTTCCCTCTACCGTCGCCGTCTAAAACAGTTTTACGGTCTTTTTTATCAACTTTTTCGACCACAACAGTATATATTCCTTTTTCAGCAGTATTAGAAATCAATGCGTTTCCTGTCATAGAACACCAAGCCGCCGCATCTCTTGAAAATCCGGGGTCGGTAGAAGTTATTTCAATGACATCTCCTTCTTTAATTTCATCTATTTTATTTTTTAATTTTAAAATAGGACCCGGACATTGCAATCCGCAAGCATCTACTTTAATCGTATTTTTACTTATTTTTTCCATGACGGGTTTTGATGAATATTGCGGTTTAGTGTTTTCGTTTTCTTTATTAATTTCATGGGAAAGACTTATAATTGTTTTATATATTTTATATCCTCCCGAAAGATTGTATACATTCTCAAACCCATTTCCTATTAAAATTTGCTGAGCCAAATAACCTCTTAATCCCACTAAACAATAAATACATATAGGTTTATCTTTAGGGACTTCGTTGATACGTTGACGCATTTCATCAACCGGAATATTAATGGCATTAGGGATAGCTCCTAATTGAAATTCCTGTTTTGTGCGTACATCTATTATTGTATAATCTTCGATTACTCCTTTTTGAATGTCTCGCCAAGTAAGAATCGGCATTTTACCGCTAATAATATTGTTTGCCACATAGCCTGCAATAGCAATGGGGTCTTTGGCAGAGGAAAAGGGCGGTGCATAAGAATGTTCCAATTGCATTAAATCGTAAATACTGCCTCCTTTTTTAATCAATAAAGCTATTTGGTCTATGCGTTTATCTACTCCTTCAACACCTACACATTGAGCTCCGTATATTCTACCCGTTTCGGGATGAAAAGTCAGTTTTATCGATAAGGTAAAAGCATTGGGATAATAGCCGGCATGAGAACCTGAGTGAGTAACGGATGTTTTATAGGATAAGCCGTCTTTTATTAATTGTTTGGTAGACATTCCCGTTGCTGCCACTGTAATATCAAAAACTTTAGCAATAGATGTTCCGATAGCTCCTTCATACTTTATTTTATTGCCGTAAACCATATTGTCGGCTACAATTCTCGCCTGACGATTGGCAGGACCTGCCAAATAATTCAACCAGGGTTTTTTAGTTATAGGATGCGGAAATTCAATAGCATCGCCGACAGCATAAACATCTTTTGCCGAAGTTTGCAAATACTCATCAACCCAAATTCCCCTCATTTCTCCTATTTTCAATCCTGCCTGTACGGCTAAAGTTGTCTCGGGACGTACTCCTATGGATAAAATAACCATATCGGTAATTAATATTTCTCCGCTATCTAAACGTATCTCTATCCGATTGTCTTTTTTGTAAAATCCCGTCGCCGATTTTTCCAAATATAAATTAACTCCTTTTAGCAAGAGATGTTCTTCGACCATTGCCGCCATAGAAAAATCAATAGGCGGCATTACTTGATTTAATTTTTCAACGATGGATACTGAAGCACCTATATGATGTAAATTTTCAGCCATCTCTAAACCAATGAATCCGGCACCAACCACCACTGCCTTTTTAACAGAATGATTATCAATATAATTTTTAATGGCATCCGTATCGGGAACATTGCGTAATGTGAAAATACCTTCTAAATCAATTCCTTCAATTGGCGGACGAAAAGGTATTGCTCCGGGCGACAATAATAGTTTATCATAGGATTCGATATACTCTTCTCCGTTCGATTTTTTTATTGTAAGTGTTTTTTCATCCGGATTAATGCCAATGGCTTCATTTTCTACTCGAACATCAACATTGAACCGATTTCCAAAAGATTCAGGGGTTTGCAAAAAAAGATTTTCTCTTTCTTTGATAACACCGCCTATATAATAAGGAAGTCCACAGTTGGCATACGATATATATTTTCCCTTTTCTAATAAAACAATCTCACAGGACTCATCAATTCTTCTAATTATAGCGGCTGCAGTGGCTCCTCCCGCAACTCCTCCAATAATAATATGTTTCATATTATAGTAATTTAATTTTTAATATTTCCTCATTTAAATAAGAACAATAACTCATCGCATTTATGTTGCTTCTAAAGTTGCAAAGGTATAAAAAAATATAAAAAAATTACCGCTGAGCGATAAAAATTAAAAAAAAGATAAAGAGGGGTTAACCGAAGTGCTTTTTCCTTGTTTAAAAAAAGCAATAAAAAAAACGAGAACTTTAATTATTCTCGTTTTGATTTTTTATGATTAGTTGATTTACTTTCCTACCATAGAATTTATTACCATGCTACTAACCAGTAAATAATATACGGTTCTCCTTCCTTAAATGCTACTCCGCTACGGTAACCGTGCTTCAGATTTTCAGGTAATATAGACCATTCATACAAATAGTCTTCTGGTAAAACAAATTTATTCCCTGATTTTAATACCAGAATTTCATAACCCACCGGAAGTCCGCTAATAGTCGTAGAGTCATACAAAAAAGGCATATCGTTAAATGATTCTTTAAAGGATAATATTACTTTGTCTTTTAATCTTGTATAATAATCTTGCAACTGTAAGCTATCATAGGCTTTTAAA
>JAAYQB010000057.1 GCA_012519525.1 Bacteroidales bacterium
AAAGGATGATGAACAAATGGAAATCATCTTTTTTGCTCTTTTTTCAAAAATTATTTCTATCAATTTTCAACCTTATTTTCATACAAAGACAAAATAAATTGGCTTTTTAAGGGTCGACTAATTAAATTTTTCTTTTGTCTTCAAAAGTTTCCGTGTTTTGAGAGTGGAAAACTGCTCATCAAACAAAAAGAGAAGCGGCAATATAATCGGCAAATAAATTTCCTTTTTCCGTTAATCGTAGAGAAGAAGGAGAGAGGATATAAAAATCGGGTTGGATGTTAGATAATTGTTGTCGCAAGTGCTTAAGATAAGATTTTCCAAAATGCTGCTGAATATAATCCAAACTACAACCCCAAATTGTTCTTAAAGAAGTCATTATATATTCATTGAAACGCATATCCGTGGTTAAAATTTCTTTTTCAAAAACCACATTTTCGCCTTTTAAATCGTAATCTTCCGATGAAAGCAGGTTTTCAAAAAATGTGATATATGCTTTGTTATCTGAAATATTCCATTGACGGCTTTCTCTGTTGTAAGAGTGGGCGCTTGGTCCAATTCCTAAATAAAGAGCATCTTGCCAATAAGAAGTATTGTGTTTTGATTCAAAATTTTCTTGGCAAAAATTGGAAGTTTCGTAATGAATAAAATGATGTTTTTTGGCAAATGAAATTAAATAATGATATTGTTCGATAATTTCATCTTCGGGAGTTGAAAGCAAAATTCCGTTTTTAATTTTTTGATAGAGTAAACTCTTTTTTTCTAATGTTAACTGATAGCAAGAAATATGTTGTATGTTTTTAATTTTGTTTAAATTATATTTCCATTTTTCCAATGTTAAACCCGGAAAACCGTACATTAAATCAATGGAAAGATTGTTGAAATGATATTTTTGAGCCAATAAAATACTTTCTTCCGCTTGTTTGGCAGTATGTATTCGTCCAAGAGTTTGTAAATCATTATCATAGAAAGATTGTATTCCAATACTTAAACGATTAATGGCAGTAGCGCTTAATTGTTTGATGTATTCTTCCGTTAAGTTGTTAGGATTGGCTTCTAAGGTAATTTCAATTTCGTCGGACAGTTGGAAAAGAGAAAAAACAGCATCAATCATCTGCTGAATTTCATTGGGTAATAATAAAGTGGGTGTCCCGCCGCCAAAATAAATAGTGCGAACGGTTTCGTTGTTTAGATAAGAGGCTCGTAGTTTTATTTCGGTTAATAATGTATTTATTAGTTTGTCTTTTAATGAGATATCGCTTTCCGAATAGAAATTGCAATAACTGCATTTTTGTAAACAGAAAGGAATATGAATATAAATGCCTGCCATTACATAAAAATTTTTACAAAAATAGCTAAAAATTTATTTGTTTGGCAATAAAAAAAACATCGGATAACTTTGCGTTACCCGATGAACTTAATTATAAAAACTTAAAAATAATTACCACGCAAATAGAGGGCGATGAGCCATCATATCGTAAATATTTTTGCGTGTTTTTTCGATAAGACTTTCGTTATTGATATCGGAAAGTATAGCGTCAATCATATCAACAATAATGGGCATTTCGTTTTCTTTTAGTCCGCGTGTAGTAATAGCGGGTGTTCCAATGCGAATTCCCGAAGTTGTAAAAGGAGTACGGCTATCGAAAGGAACCATATTTTTATTAATGGTGATTTCCGCTTTCACTAAAGTGTTTTCGGCAACTTTTCCGGTTAAATCGGGGAATTTTGTACGTAAATCGATTAACATTAAGTGATTATCGGTTCCACCTGAAATAATTTTATAGCCTTTGTTTACAAATGCTTTTGCCATAGCATCGGCATTTTTCTTCACTTGTCGAATGTATTCCAAATAAGTATCGGTTAAAGCTTCGCCGAAAGCAACGGCTTTAGCTGCAATTACATGCTCAAGCGGTCCACCTTGCACACCCGGAAAAACAGACGAATCTAACATTGCCGACATCAGTTTTATTTCACCTTTAGGTGTTTTTACGCCCCAAGGATTTTCGAAATCTTTTCCCATCATAATTAGTCCGCCACGAGGACCACGTAAGGTTTTATGTGTGGTAGAAGTACAAATATGACAATATTGAACGGCATTGTTTAACAATCCTTTAGCAATCAAGCCGGCAGGATGTGCAATATCGCCCATAAGGATAGCACCCACTTTATCGGCAATTGCTCGCATGCGTTTCCAATCCCATTCGCGGCTGTATGCAGAAGCTCCTCCAATGATTAATTTCGGACGTTTTTCTAAAGCGGTAGCTTCCATTTTATCATAATTGATAGTGCCGGTATCTTCTTCTACGGAATAATCGACAACATTGTACAACATTCCCGAAGAATTGACGGGAGATCCGTGCGATAAATGTCCTCCATGATTTAGGTTTAATCCCATAAGAGTATCACCGGGTTTCAAGCAAGTTAATAGCACAGCCATATTGGCTTGTGCTCCCGAATGAGGCTGAACATTTGCCCATTCTGCACCAAAAAGTTTTTTTAGTCTGTCGATTGCAAGTTGTTCTACTTGGTCAACTATTTGGCAGCCACCATAGTATCGTCTACCGGGATAACCCTCAGCGTATTTATTTGTTAACACAGAACCCATTGCCTCAATCACTTGATCGCTTACAAAGTTTTCAGAAGCAATTAATTCTATTCCATGTAATTGCCTTTCTCTTTCTTTTTCGATTAAATCAAATATTTGTTGATCTCTTTTCATTATGATAATATTTTTTTATTAAAATTCAATAAATTATTAGGTATGCAAAATTACCATTTTTTTTTGAAAATAAAAATGCTTTAGTGAAAAACTATCTATAAGACATAACAATTTGATTATAAGGAAATTAAAAATATAAAATATAAATTAATACAATAAATCCGGAAAGAGAATAGAAAATTAATTGATAAAAATGAAAATTTTTTAAAATAATGTGTTGTTTCAAAACAAAAAATATATACTTTTGCAAAAAATTAACATAAATCATTAAAAAATTAAAAAAATAAAAAATTTAAAAGAAATGAAGAAAAGTATTTTATCATTAGCAGCAGTAGCTGTATTTGGTCTTTTTATGACCAGTTGTGAACCTGATGTAACATTTGAAGGAATA